>JAGGSO010000044.1 GCA_021159055.1 Candidatus Bipolaricaulota bacterium
GGTGAAGGTGGGGCTGATCCCTGGCGGGGGCGGGACGCAGCGCCTGCCCCGAGTGGTCGGAATCGGGAGGGCGATGGAGATGATCCTCACCGGCCACCTCTATACCGCGGGGGAAGCGCTCCAGATAGGGCTGATCCACCGCATCGCCCCGCACAATGCGCTGCTGAACCACTGCGAGGAGTTGCTCACCAAGATCCTCCATCATCCTCAGTACGCCCTATCGGCGGCAAAGCGTGCGGCCTACGCGGCGCAGCGGCTTCCGTTGGACCAAGGCCTTGACGTGGAGGCGGAGCAGTTTTCCACGTGCTTCTCCCACGATTATTTCCCGCGGTTGATGGAAGAGCAGCTGCGTGACGGGCGGTTGAAAACAACCCGGCGAAACAAAAACATCCAGGAGGGATGACGAGATGGCGTTTCTAGAGACAAAAGACAGAGCCAGGATCTACTACGAAGTCCACGGGGAAGGAGCCCCCATCCTCTTCTTGAACGGGATCATGATGAATACCATCAGCTGGGCCTATTTGGTGCCGGTGATATCGCAGCAATTCCAGCTGATACTGATGGACTTCCGCGACCAGGGGCGCTCCTCCCGCATGTCCGCGGAGTACTCCCTCGACATACACGTCGGTGATGTGTTGGCATTGCTGGATGAGCTGGGGCTTCCCAAGGTCCACCTCCTCGGGCTGTCGTACGGCGGGCAGGTGGCGCTGAAGTTCACCCTCGCCCATCAAGACCGGTTGCATACCCTCATCCTCCCCAACACGAACAACTACATCACCAACCACCTGAGCGAGATCGGCAAGGCGTGGGAGGTCGCGGCCGCGCTGAACGACGGGGAGAAGTTCTTCAAGCTCGCCATCCCGTTTATCTACTCCCGCTCCTTCTACGCCCGGGCGCTGGACCAGCTCCACGCCCGCCAGGAGATGTTCAAAGAGATGCTCACCAAGGAGTGGTTCGAGGCGTTCATCAGGCTATCGCACAGCACCAATAACTTCCGGGTGTCACCGGAGGAGTTGGAGAGAATCACCGTTCCGACTTTACTCATCGGCGCTGAGGACGACATCATCACGCCGGTGGAGCTGATGCGAGCGATGCACGAAAAGATCAAAGGATCCGAGTTTGTCGTGATCCCGGAAGCGGGGCACGGGGCGTTCCTGGAGAAGGCAGACGAGTTCCTGACGCTTATCCTGGGGTTTGTTACAAAACACTCGCAGTGCCGGGGCGAGCAGCCCGGCACGAAAACAGGAGGTGATGCAAGAAGTTAAGGACAGGCAGGGCAAAGAACGGACTCACAAATTCTCTAACGACAGGAGGTCAAGATGAGTAAAAAATGGCAAGTCTCGGGAAGGGTGTTGATTCCCCTCCTCACTATGGTGTTGGTCATCGGGGTGGTATTCCTCGCCGCGGCAGACGAGACCCCGATCAAGCTTGGAGCGGTCAATCCGCTGGGCGATATCACTGGTGCCCAGATGACGAAGGCGATGCAGTTGGCGGTCGACGAGATCAACGCCGCCGGTGGGGTCCTCGGTCGTCCACTCGAGCTGATCGTGATGGACAGCGAGTTCAATCCCGCCAAGGGAGCAGCGGCGATCGAGAAGTTGGTGACGGTGGATAAGGTCGATGTCCTCATCGGCGGGATGTCAAGCGGAGTTCACATGGGGGAGATCCCCATCCTTAAGAAATATCAGAAGGTCACGGTATGGGCCGGAGCTGCGTCCCATGTATGCGAGGATGCCCTAAAAGACTGCGATTGGTACTTCCATCTCCATCCCTGGGACTATCTCCAAGGAGAGAGCTACGTGAAAGGCTGGGCGGATATCGTGGATAAGTACCCTGATGTCAAGATCCACAAAGTGTTCGTCGCCTACGAGGACGGAGCGTTTGGAACCACTTCTTATCAAGGGACCGTAGCCGCGTTCAAGGATTGGGACGTCTCCGGTGAGTCGTTCAAGAGCGCCGCCCTGGGCGGGGGCGACTACACCGCAGTCCTCCAGCACGCCAAGGCCGCAAACCCGGATCTCTTCCTGTGGATCGGCTATGGAGCCGATGCACTCCCGATCATGGAGCAGGCGAAGGCGATCGGGTTTGAGCCTCCGATCTTCGTTGGCTCCCCTCCGGGGTGGCCGGTCGATTTCGGCAAGTCCCCGTTGGCCAACGACGTCGTCCTGTACGGGATGTGGGCTCCGTCAATGAAGAACGTCAACCCAGTGAGCAAGCACTTCTGGGATGCCTATATCGCAAAGTACAACGAGGAACCGGCCACCTACTTCTGCCCGCTCGGGTACACCAACGTTTACATCGTGGCGCAGGCGATCGAACGGGCCGGGTCCCTGGACAAGGAAGCCCTGATCAAGGCGCTGGAGGAGACGAAGTACGATTCCCCGCTCGGGGAGACCGTGACGTTCACCCCGTCCAACGCGATCAAGCATCAGGGGTTCCAGGGCCAGAAGATCCTGCAGTGGCAGAACGGTGAGCAGCAGGTGATCTGGCCGTTCGAGTACTCCACCGCTGATCTCGTGTACCCGTTCCATTTCGGCGGAGAGTAGATTTCTCTACCTCCATGGATGAAGCCACCCCGGGCCGGCAAAACCGGCCCGGGGTCAAAAGGCTGGGTCGAATATGGAATCTGCAACAAGATTTAAGTGGAAGTATGTTCTACTCCCGCTCCTCATCGTCGGAGTGGCTGTCGTTCTTGGGGTATGGAAGCCGTACGCGCTGATCCAGGGGCTGCAACGCGGGGGGCTGTACGCGCTGATCGCTCTTCCGATGGCCCTTATCCTCGGGATCGTTGGGATCATCAACCTTGCCCACGGCGAGTTCATGATGCTCGGCGCTTACTTCGCCTATTGGCTGAGCGTCCACACCGGGATCGATCCGCTCGTCGCGATGATCCCCGCGTTTCTGGCGTTCTTCATCATCGGCGCGCTTACCTACCTCGTGACGATAAAACCCGTGCTCAAGGCGCCGGAGCTGAACCAGCTCCTCCTGACGTTCGGGCTGGCCATGGTGCTCACCGAATTTTCCAACCTGATGTGGACGTCCCAGTCGAGGAAACTCCCGTTAAGATATGTCTATTCATCGGCGAGCATCGGGTCGCTCACGTTCGGGACGTTCGGGTTCACCTACCTCCTCGGGGCGGTCGTCGTTCTCATCGCCCTCCTCTGGTTCCTGCGCTACACCCGGACCGGACAGGCGGCGCTCGCCGTGGGACAGAATCCCCGCGGGGCGAAGCTGGTCGGGATCGATGTTAACCGTACCTATCTCTTGATCTTCAGCCTCTCCATCGCCATGGTCGCCGCCATCGGCGGGCTGTTCCTCACCGGGCACTCGATCTTCCCCGGGGTCGGAGCGCCATACACGATGAAGTCGTTCTGCCTGATCGCCATGGCCGGGGTGGGGAACCTGCCCGGAATCCTCTGGATGGGGCTGGGATTGGGAACCGCCGAGGCGTTCGTCTCTTCCTTTCAGGGCTACGGCGGCTGGTCGGACGTTGTCTTCTTCGCTCTCCTCATCGCCGTGATCATGGCCAAGTCGTACCGGAGGCACACCGCATGAAAAATTGGAGATACATCGTTTACGGGATCATCATTGCATTAGCTGTCTCGTTTCCGTTCTACACCGGCCTGTACCTGCGCCAGGTGGCGATAACGATCCTGATCTACATGGGACTCGCTTTGAGCTGGGACATGCTCCTGCGTTCGGGACAGCTGAGCTTCGGCACCGCCGGATTCTTCGGACTCGGCGCTTACACGGCTGTTCTCTTCCAGCTCGGAACCGGAGCCCATCCGATCATCGGAATAATCCTCGGCGGAGCGGTGGCGTTTATCGTAGCGCTGGGGCTGGGATTCGCCGTTCTGCGGCTGCGGGGGATGTACTTCGCCATCGTCACGCTGGCGCTGGCGAGCATATTCATGCTGATCGTGAAGAACATCCCCTCTCTCACCGGGGGGCCGGCCGGGAGGATGCTCCCCTCGGTCGTCTTCGGCGGCGACGCCAGCAAGATGTATTGGCTAGCCCTGGCCGTTGTACTGATCACCATCGCTGCATCCGAGGCCTTCCAGCGGACGCGGATCTACTTTGCTCTCACTTCCATCCGCGATAACGAGCTCGTTGCTAAATCGAGCGGCGTCGATGTATTCAGGTACCTGGTGTTCGCCTTTTCCGTCACCGCCGCCCTGCAGGGGATAATCGGCGGAACCTACGCGCAGATCTACGGGTTCGTCTCTCCCGAGGAGACGTTCAACGTCAACTTCCTCCTCCTCCCATTGGCGATGGCGCTGCTGGGCGGGATCTACAGCACAGCCGGGCCGATCGTCGGCGCGCTGGTCCTCGGGGCACTGGGAGAGTACCTAAAACTGCAGATTCCCTATGGGCATCGACTCGTCTACGGGGTGATCATCATCGTCGTCATGCTGTTCATGTCGCGCGGGATCGTGGGGACGATCCGGGCGCTCACCCGCCGCGGGCAGGATAGGAAGGCCGTCCCATGAGGAAAAGTGAGTATCGGATTTATGGTCGGAGGTCCAACCAATGCCCATTCTGAGAACTGATGCCCTGACCATCCGCTTCGGCGGGTTGGTCGCACTCGACGGAGTGGATCTGGAGCTTGGAAAAGATGAAATCCTGGGGATAATCGGCCCCAACGGAGCGGGGAAGAGCACCTTCATCAACGTCGTCTCCGGGGTGTATCCTCCATCGAGCGGGAGGGTGTTCTTCGACGGGAGGGATGTCACCTCACTCCCGGCACATGCCAGGTGCAGGCTGGGGATCGGGAGAACCTTCCAATTAATCCATCCGCTCACCGATCTGAACGCGCTTCAGAACATCATGGTCGCCGCTCTGTTCGGCCGCGGCATGAACCTGCGCGAGGCGCGCAAGGAGGCGATCGCGATCGCCGATTTTCTCGGCCTTCCCAACCCGGAGCGCGACGTATCGAGCCTCACCGCCCTGGAGATCAAAAAGATGGAGATCGCCCGCGCCCTGGCGTCCCGGCCCAAGGTGCTGTTCCTTGATGAAGTCATGGCCGGCCTCAACATCGACGAAACCGATGAGATCATCGATGCCGCCCGCGAGATCCGCGCGCGTGGAGTCGCGCTCTGTGTCGTCGAGCACGTGATGAGCGTCATCCGCAAGCTGACCGATCGGGTGGTCGTTCTGGACGGCGGGAAGGTGATCGCAGACGGCCCGTACGAACAGGTCTCCAGCAATGAACGGGTGATCAGCGCCTATCTCGGGGAGGAGGATTAGATGCTTCGGGTGGAGAAGATCAACAACTTCTACGGCAAACAACACGTGTTGTGGGATCTATCGCTTGAGGTCGGGGAAGAGTGCGTCGGGCTGTTCGGTCCCAACGGTGCGGGAAAGACCACGCTCGTAAACGCGATCCTGGGAGTCGCCCGACCAGCCAATGGGACGATCACCTTCCTGGGGAAGCCGATCCACCACCTACCCACGCACCGGATCGTCCGCAGTGGAATCGCCGTAGTCCCACAGGAGCGGGAGCTGTTTCCGTTCATGTCCGTACGAGGGAACCTGGAGGCGGGGGCAGCCTATGTCCCAAACGGCAGAGAACGAATGGAGGAACGGCTGCAGATGGTGTTTGAGATGTTCCCTGTCTTGCAGGCACGGGTGCGACAGCGTGCCGGCACGCTCAGTGGGGGGGAGCAGCGGATGCTGGCGATCGCCCGTGCTCTGATGGCCAACCCGAAGCTCATCATCCTCGACGAGCCGTCCCTGGGGCTGCAGCCGTCGCTGGTATCCGAGCTGTTCCGCAAGCTGCAGGAGATCAAGACGAAGGTGGCCGTCCTCGTCGCGGAACAGAACGTATACCAGGCACTGAAGGCGGTCGACCGTGGATACGTGATCGAGAACGGCCGGATCGTGTTGGAAGGGGATACCGAGGAGCTGTCGGGGAACGACCACATTCGGAAGTCCTACCTTGGCCTGTAACTAGAATCAGGGGGAAATATGAAAGCACTTCTGATCAGCGGAAGCCCGCGGGAGGAAAGCAATACCGAAGCGTACCTGCGCACAGCTCAGGAGACGCTCGCGGAAAACGGCGTGGAGACAGAGATTGTCACCCTCGTCGAGAAGACGATAAACCCGTGCAAGGCATGTTATATGTGCTGGCAGGCGAAGAGCTACGAATGCCAGCAGCATGGGGATGACTTTCATCCGCTGTTTGGGAAGATGGTAGCCGCCGATGCAATCATCGTCGGAACTCCGGTTCACTACAGTGCGGTCCATCCCTCGCTGTGGTCACTGCTCGTGCGGGCGAGCTTCCCCGGGATACGAGATCATCCGCACAGCGGGCCCCGCCTGTTCGACAGGAAGATCGGCGGTCCGATCACCGTAGCGCGGCGGGCGGGGCAGAACTTCGCGCTCGCGCAGCTTCTGCTCTGGTTCAACCTCAATAACTTCGTCATCCCCGGCTCGATGTACTGGAATGTAGGAGTGGCCCGCAGCATCGGCGACGCGGCCAAGGACGAGGAAGGGATGGACATCGTCAAGCAGTTTGCTGAAAACGTCGCCTGGCTGTTGGAGAAAACATGCGAGCAAAAAAGCAAGAAAGGAGATGAGTGAAATGGTGGAAAATCCGATCGCAAGCGTTTACCCCGGCTATGGTACGGTCTACAACATCGCGAACATCATCGCGAACAACGCGTCGCACTGCGGATTTCCCGATAAGACAGCCGTGATCGATACCGGCAAACAGGAGAACAAGAGGTTCTCCTACGCCGCGCTGAACGCCCGCGCCAATCGACTCGCCCATGCCCTCACCGGGGCCGGCGTAGAGAAAGGGGATCGGGTCTTTGTCCTCCTCCCCAACCGGGTGGAGACGATCGAGACGATCCTCGCCTGCTTCAAGATCGGGGCGATATACACCCCGGCGAACTTCCGGCTGGCGGCCGAGGAGCTGAAATTCCTCATCGGTGACACCACCCCGAAGATCCTGATCTACGACACCGAATACAGCGAGAAGGTGGCAGAGATCCTGAACCAGTACCCTGATCTAAGTGCAGTGGAACTCGGCGGCCCGACGATCGAAAAGGCTGTCGAATACCACGCGTTCACCGCCGATATGCCGGAGACGAACCCCGGGGTGGTGACCGCGCCGGACGACGTGTGTATGATCCTGTTCACCGCTGGGACCACCGGGATGCCGAAGGGGGTGAAGCTCACCCACAGAGGGACCTTCTTCGCCTCACTCTACAACGGCATCTCCGCTTCACTCACCCGGGACGACGTCTACTTCGGCACATCCCCGCTGTTCCACTCCGGTGGGATCACGGTCTTCCAGATGTACATGCTGATGATCGGGGGGACGATCGTGCTCGAACCCCGTTGGTCCCCGGAGGATGCGCTTGAGATCATCAAGGAGTTCGGGGTTACCTACCACTTCGGGATCGCCACGCAGCTCAAGATGCTGGTGCAGGTGGACGGCTGGGAGGATTACGTCGGCTCCCTCCGCGCGGTGAACGGAGGGGGAGAGCCGCAGCCGGAGGAGCTGAAGCGGGCGTTCATCGATCGCGGGATCGCCTACGTGAGCGGATACGGCCTGACTGAGACCGGAGCCACCGGACTCAACTGGCCGGCGCGTACCCCCGACGACCCGACCTTGACCAGGGGGAGCGAGTGCATGGGGAAGCCGCCCGGTTTTCTTGAGCTCAAGGTCGTGGACACGACCGGCGCGGAGCTCGGTCCAAACGAGGTCGGCGAGATCATCATCCGGCGTGAGCCAACCGGAGCAGCCGGATACTGGAACCGACCGGAGGACGAGGCGAAGAAATTCCGGGGGGATTGGATATTCACCGGCGACTTGGGAAAGAGGGACGAGGACGGGTACTTCTACGTCCTCGGCCGGGCGGACGATATGATCATCAGTGGGGGTGAGAACATCTACCCCGCCGAGATCGAGCGGGCGATCCTCACCCATCCCAAGGTGGCGAACGTCGTCGTCGTCCGGGGGAAGCATCCCAAGTGGGGGCAGACCCCCAAGGCGATCATCGTCCCCAAACCGGGCCAGACGCTGACCGAGGAAGAGATCATTGCGCACGTCGAGAAGCTGCTCGCTTCGTTCAAGAAGCCGCGCAAGATCGTGTTCGTCGACTCCCTCCCCAAGGCCGCGACCGGGAAGATCGACAAGCGCAAGATCAAGGAGATGTACGAGGAGAAATAGGCCCTATCCGGAGAGGAGGCGGAGGAACCACCCAATAGCAGGGAGGGAGTACAGGGCCCGATACGCCCTCTCCGCCCGCTGCACCGCCTCCAGGTAGGCGGCAGTCTCCGGGTAGACCCCCTCATTCCCCTTCGCCCAGCGTTCGGCCGCCCCGGGACCGGCGTTGTACGCGAGGAGGGCAGTGGCCACGTCGCCGCTGAACCGATCGAGGAGGTAGCGCAGGTACCAGGTCCCAAACCGGACGTTTGTCTCGGGTTCGTACAGGTCAGTCGGGGTGAACCCGGTCATCCCGATCTTCCCGGCGATCCACTCCCCGGTTGCCGGGGTGATCTGCATCAATCCGATCGCTCCGGCCGGGGAGACCGCCCGGGCGCGGAACCGGCTCTCCGCCCGGATCACCCCGAACACAAGATACGGATCGAGTCCTTGCGCCGTCGAGTAGTCGGTGATCATCCCCTCGTAGCGCAGGGGGTAGAGGATGGTTGCTCCTAGCCCCACCCCCGCGACGAGGACAAGCACGATGGTTCCCCATACGATCCAGCTTCGGTATGCGCTCCTTCTCATCATCCCCTATAATACCAGCTTGAGGCGATACGAGTGATCGGACAAGAGCAGGTGACGGTCCGATGAGGGTATTTTTGCGCCGTCTGTGGGATACGTTCACGAGCGGCCTTCTGGCCATCCTCCCCATCGGGCTGACTGTCTACATCCTTTGGTCCCTCTACCGGATGCTGGACGGGCTGGTGGGGAGGAGTACCCCGTTCGGGGAGATGGTAGTCCGCGCCCTCGGAAGGTGGATCCCGGGGATGGGAATCTACATCCTGTTGATCCTCATCTTGATCGTCGGGCTGATCACCCGCAACTTCCTGGGACGGGCCGTGCAATACTACCTCGACCGGCTGTTCTCGTCCGTCCCTGGGGTGCGGGGGATGTACGTGGCGTTCAAGCGGTTCTCCCATGCTCTGCTGGCGCACGACAGCACATCGTTCAAGAAGGTGGTGATGTTCGAGTACCCGCGGGATGGGATCTGGATCATCGGGTTGGTGACGAACGAGGAGGTGGGAAAGCTCGAGGAGAAGACGGGCAAGGATTCGCTCCTCGTCTACGCTCCCACTGCTCCTAACCCCCTCTCCGGAATGATGCTCGTCGTCCCGCGGGAGAAGGTGACCTACCTGGACATGCCGGTGGAGGACGCCCTATCCATGATCATTTCGAGTGGATCGGCCCTCCCCACGAGCCTGGAGACGGAACAGCAGGACGATGAAGAGTTGCAGCATCCGTGGTTCAAACCGTTTGCCCACAAACGGCGTAAGGAGTGATTATGGCGATATTCAAGGATAAGAAGTACTTCCGCGTTGACCTCACCCGGGAGCCGGACGAGTCCCTGTGGATGCGCTGCAAGTCGTGCGGGGAGCTCGTGTTCAAGCGGCGGGTGCGGGAGAACAACAACATCTGCCCCAACTGCGGAGCGTACTTCTTCCTCACGGCACGGGAGCGGTTAGAGTCCCTGATCGATGACGGGACGTTCGTCGACATCTCCAAGCCGATCGTTGCCGACGACCCACTCGGGTTCAGCGACACCAAGCCCTATCCGAAGCGGGTCGAGGAGGCACAGGAGAAGACAGGGCTGCCGAGCGCGATCATCCTTGGGAGCGCGACTGTGACCGAGATTCCGGTGGTGATCGGGGTGATGGAGTTTCAGTTCATCGGCGGAAGCATGGGATCGGTGATGGGGGAGCAGATCTGTCACGGGATGGAGGAGGCGATCCGCCGCCGCGTCCCGTTCGTCCTCGTCTCCTCGTCCGGCGGGGCGCGGGTGCAGGAGGGGATATTCTCTCTGATGCAGATGGCAAAGGTGTCGACGGTCCGCACTCGCCTGGCTGAGGAAGGGATCCCGTTCATCTCGATCATGACCTACCCGACGACCGGCGGGGTTCTGGCGTCGATCGCCTCCCTCGGGGATGTGATCATTGCCGAGAAGGGAGCGACGATCGGGTTCGCCGGTAGACGGGTGATCCGGGACACGATCGCCGAGGAGCTTCCGGAGAACTTTCAGACCGACGCGTTCGCCCTTGCCCATGGAGCGATCGATAGGGTAGTACCACGGGAGGAGCTGAAGAACGAGCTCGGCCGGCTCCTCTCGTTGTTCGTGGAGGCAGGATGAGCGACGAACAGACACTCGACCTTCTCGAAGCCAAGATCAAGGAGCTGCGCGAGCTGAACAAGATCGATGGGATCGACCTCTCGGCCGAGATCGCCCGGCTGGAAGAGAAGCTCATCGCTCTGCGCAAGGAGCTCTACAGCAACATGTCCGAGTGGGAGCGGGTGAAGCTCGCCCGCCATCCGGACCGGCCGTACGCCCTCGACTACATCAGGATGATCTTCGAGGACTTCTACGAGCTGCACGGTGACCGTCTCTCCGGGGACGATCCGGCGATCGTCGCCGGGCTCGCCCGCCTCGACGGAACCACAGTCGCGGTCATCGGGCAGCAGAAGGGCCGGTCGATGGAGGAGAACAAGCTGCGCAACTTCGGGATGCCGCGGCCGCAGGGCTATCGCAAGGCGCGGCGGATCATGCGCCTCGCCGAGCGGTTCTCGTTCCCGGTGATCACCCTGATCGACACCCCCGGGGCCTACCCCGGCCTTGCCGCCGAGGAGAACAACGTCGGGGAGGCGATCGCGGTGAACCTGGAGACGATGGCGCAGTTGCGCACCCCGATCATCAGCGCGGTGATCGGGGAAGGGGGCTCGGGGGGAGCGATCGCAATCGGGCTCGCCGACCGGATCCTGATGCTGGAGAACGCGATCTACTCGGTGATCAGCCCCGAGGGCGCGGCGGCGATCCTGTGGAAGGACAAGGAGCGGGTGCGGGAGGCGGCAGCCGCGTTAAACCTGACCGCCCCGCGCCTGCACGAGCTCGGGGTGATCGACGAGGTCGTACCCGAACCCCTCGGCGGAGCGCACAAGGATCCGGCCAAGACCGCTGCTGCCCTCAAGGACGCATTCCTCCGCCATCTGGGCGAACTCGTGGAGCTATCGCCCGACGCGCTTCTGAAGTCGCGCTACGACCGCTATCGCGGGATCGGACGCTACCGCACCCTCACCGACCGCTGAGGAGCCGCTTTGCCACCGCAGCGACGTGCTCTGGGGTGATCCCGAACTTCTCCATTACGACCGGGCCCGGGGCGCTCGCTCCGAACCGGTCGACCCCGACGACCGCACCCGCCGTCCCCACGTACCGGGTCCAGCCGAGGGTGGCTCCGGCCTCGACCGCCACGCGGGCCGTGACCTGGGGCGGGAGGACGGAATCGCGGTAGTCCGGTGGCTGACGCTCGAACAGCTCGAAGCTCGGGAGGGATACGACGCGGACGCCGATCCCCTCTCCGGCCAGCTTCCTCCCTGCAGCGAGGGCGACGTGGACCTCGGAGCCGGTCCCGATCAGGATCACCTGCGGATCACCCGACCCCCACAGCACGTATCCCCCCTTCTTCAGCCCCTCTGCCGGGGCGAGGTCACTCCGATCGAGGGTGGGGACGCGCTGGCGCGTGAACACGAGGACTGTCGGGCCGGACGAATCCGCGATCGCCACCTCCCAGGCGACCCGCACCTCGTTCGCGTCCGCCGGGCGGATCACGGTCAGGTTCGGGATCAACCGCAGGCTCATCACCTGCTCCACCGGCTGGTGGGTCGGGCCGTCCTCCCCCACCCCGATCGAATCGTGGGTGAACACAAAGACCGTGCGCAGCTTGCTCATCGCCGCGATCCGGATCGGAGGGCGCATGTAGTCGGAGAAGACGGTGAACGTAGCGGTGTAGGGGATGAACCCGCCGTGATAGGCAAGGCCGTTGGCGATCGCCCCCATCGCGTGCTCCCGCACTCCGAAGTGGATGTTCCGCCCGGAGTAGCCCCACTCTCCCCCGACCGCGCCCTGGACGTCCGCGTGCGGCGCGTCCGGCGGCTCGAAGTCCCCTTCTCCCTTCAGCCAGGTGTAGGTAGACGGGTTGAGATCGGCCGAACCGCCGACGAGCTCGGGGACACTCACCGCGAGCGCCTGCAGGACCGCCTCCGACGCCTTGCGGGTGGCGAGCCCCTTCGGGTCCGAGGAGAACTCGGGTAGGTTCCTCTCCCAGTTCTCCGGGAGGTCCCCCTGCATCCGGCGGGTGAACTCGGCCGCGAGGGAGGGATACGCCTGTCGGTATCGTTCGAGGTTAGTCTCCCACTCGACCCGCAGCTCCTTCCCCCGCTCCTTGAGCGAGGAGAAATGCTCCCGCGCCTCGTCCGGTATGTGGAACATCGGCTCGGTCGGCCAGCCGAGCGCCTCCTTGGTGGCGCGCAGCTCATCCTCCCCGAGCGGGGCCCCGTGCACCTTGTATGTCCCCTGCTTGTGCGGTGCCCCGTACCCGATCACGGTCCGTACCCGAATCAGGGACGGGCGGTTCGTCTCCGCCTTCGCCGCTGTGATCGCGGCGTCGATCGCGTCGAGATCGTTCCCGTCGGCCACATACTGGGTGTGCCAGCCGTATGCCCGGAACCGGGCCTCGACGTCCTCGGAGAAGTCGAGATCGGTCGCCCCGGCCAGCGTCACCCGGTTTGAATCATAAAGGACGATCAGCTTCCCCAGCCGCAGGTGCCCGGCGAGGGAGCACGCCTCGCTCGCCACTCCCTCCATCAGGTCGCCATCCGAGGCGAGGACGTAGGTGTAGTGGTCGACGATCTCGTGTCCGGGCCGGTTGTAGCGGGCTGCGAGGTGCGCCTCTCCGATCGCCATCCCAACCGCATTCGAGATCCCCTGGCCGAGCGGTCCGGTCGTCGCCTCCACTCCCGGAGTGAGCCCGAACTCCGGATGACCGGGGGTGCGGCTCCCCCACTGGCGGAACGCCTTCAGCTCCTCCAGCGGCAGGTCGTAGCCGAACAGATGGAGGAGGGAGTAGAGGAGGGCAGAGGCGTGACCTCCGGACAGGACGAACCGGTCCCAATCCGGCCAATTAGAACCGGTTGGACCGTGGCACAGACGACAGAACCAGTTCGATGTAACTCAC
>JAGGSO010000045.1 GCA_021159055.1 Candidatus Bipolaricaulota bacterium
ACGTCCTCCCGGGGGACGCGGGACGAGAGCCGGTCCCAGATGAGGGGACGGATCTCTTGGCTCGGGGTGGGGCGGGTGTGGTCGGTGACGATGAACACGACCGACTCTCCGGGATGAAAATCAGCTGTCGGATCGTCGATCCCGATCGGGTTTTCCCACGCGCGGGCGAACTCCTGCGCCAGATCGGGAATGTCGACCCTCTTTCCCTCCAACACCCCGATCAGGTTCCGCTCGGGAACGTCGACCTCGATATCCCCCTCGCCGTAGGGAAGGCGCACCCGCACGCGCACCACCTCCGCGACGAGGTTACATCCCCGCTACCTTGCCTGCAACACCGCGCCGGTGCTCGCGTCCCCGACGATGGCGGCGTAGCGCGCGAGGTATCCGGAGGAGACGCGGGGCGGGGGAGGCGTCCATTCCTCCCGGCGGCGGTCGAGCTCGTCATCGGGGACGAGCAGTTGCAGACGCTTCCCCGGGATGTCGATCTCGATCGTATCCCCCTCCTCGACGAGCCCGATCGGGCCGCCGGACGCCGCTTCCGGAGAGACGTGCCCCACTGCCGCTCCCCGGGTCGCGCCGGAGAACCGCCCGTCGGTGATCAACGCCACCTTGTCATCGAGCCCCATCCCGGCGAGGGCGGAGGTGGGGAGGAGCATCTCCCGCATCCCCGGCCCGCCGCGCGGACCCTCGTACCTGATCACGACGACGTCCCCGGGTTGTATCTTCCCCCCGAGGATCGCGGCCATCGCCTCCTCTTCGCTGGCGAACACGCGCGCCGGACCGCGGTGATGGGCCATCTCCGGCCGGACCGCGCCCGCCTTCACCACCGCCCCGGCCGGGGCGAGGTTCCCCCACAGGATGGCGATCCCCCCGTCCGGGCGGTGCGGGTCGGACAGGGGACGGATGACGTCGGTCCGCCGCCGCACTCCGTCCAGGTTCTCCGCGACCGTCCTCCCGGTCACGGTCAGGGCATCTCCGTGGATCAGCCCGCCACGGTGGAGCTCGGCCATCACCGCCGGCACCCCGCCCGCCTCATCGAGATCCTGCATGTGATGGGGCCCGGACGGGCTGAGCTTGACCAGATACGGGGTGCGCGCGCTGATCCGGTCGAACCGATCGAGCGGCAGGTCGATCCCGGCCGCGTGCGCGATCGCGAGCAGGTGCAGCACCGTGTTCGTCGAGCCGCCGAGGGCCATGTCGACCGCGATCGCGTTCTCGAACGCCGCCGCGGTCATGACATCGCGCGGGCGGATCCCGCGGGCGACGAGCTCCATCACCTGCGCCCCCGCGGACTTGGCGAGGCGGATCCGCGCCGCGGTCACCGCCGGGACCGTGCCGTTCCCGGGAAGCCCCATCCCGAGCGCCTCGGTCAGGCAGTTCATCGAGTTGGCGGTGAACAGGCCGGCGCACGACCCGCAGCCGGGACAGGCGGCGAGCTCGAGTGCCGCTAGGTCCTCGTCCGACATCCTCCCCGCTTTGTACTCCCCCACCGCCTCGAACACGTTCTTCACGTCGACGTCGGCGCCGTTGAACCGACCGGCCATCATCGGCCCGCCGCTCACGAACACGGCCGGGATGTTCAGCCGCGCCGCGGCCATCAGCATCCCCGGCACGATCTTGTCGCAGTTGGGGATGAACACCAGCCCGTCGAACCCGTGCGCCATCGCCATCGTCTCCACCGAGTCGGCGATCAGCTCGCGGGACGGGAGGGAGTAGCGCATCCCGGGATGCCCCATCGCAATCCCGTCGCACACCCCGATCACGTTGAACGAGAGCGGCGTCCCCCCGGCCGCCAGCACCCCGGCCTTCACCGCCTCCCCGATCCTATCCAGGTGGACGTGCCCGGGGACGATCTCGTTGTACGAATTGACGATTCCAATCAGCGGTCGGTTCAACTCCTCCGGCGTCAGCCCGCTCGCGTAGAGCAGGCTGCGGTGCGGCGCCCGGGCAAACCCGTTTTTAACTACATCACTGCGCATCCTTCCTCCTTTGCAGTGCATCCACAATCAGATCCCCCATCTCCCCGGTTCCTACCCTTTTCGCACCGGGTCGGGCGATGTCCGGGGTGCGGGCCCCCTGGGCCAGGACCTCCTCCACCGCACCCTCCACCGCGCGCGCTTCGTCCGCGAGCCCGAGCGAGTGGCGCAGGAGCATGGCGGCGCTCAGGATCGCGCCGACCGGGTTGGCCAGTCCCTTCCCCGCGATGTCCGGCGCGCTTCCGTGCACCGGCTCGTACACCCCGATCTTTCCCTCGCCGAGGGAGGCGGACGGAAGCATCCCGAGCGACCCGGCGAGCATCGATGCCTCGTCGGTCAGGATGTCGCCGAACATGTTCGCGGTCAGGATCACGTCGAACGCGGCCGGGTTCCGGATCAGCGCCATCGCCGCCGCGTCGACGAGCATCTCCTCGAGCTCGACCCCCGGATATCCGGCCGCCACCTCCCGCACGACCCGTCGCCACAGGCGCGAGGTGGCGAGCACGTTCGCCTTGTCGACCAGTGTCACCTTCCCCCGTCGGGCCGCCGCCGCGGCGAACGCGACCGCGGCGATCCGCCGGATCTCCGGGGCGGAGTAGACCATGGTGTCGAGCGCCTCATCCGTCCCTTCCCGCCGCGGGCCGAAGTAGATCCCGCCGGTGAGCTCGCGCACGACGAGGAGGTCGACCCCGGCGAGCCGATCCGGCCGCACCGGTGACGATTCGATCAGGGCCGGATAGACGCGCACCGGCCGCAGGTTGGCGTAGAGGCCGAGTCCCTGCCTTATCCCGAGCAGCCCCTGCTCCGGGCGGACCGGGGCGCTCGGGTCGGACCACTTCGGCCCGCCGACCGCGCCCATCAGGGCCCCGTCCGCCTCCTTACAGGCGGCGAGCGTCCGGTCCGGAAGCGGGTCGCCGGTCGCGTCGATCGCTGCTCCGCCGATCAGCTCCTCGTCGAATTCAAAGCTATGTCCGTACAGCTCCGCGACGGCGTTCATGACTTTCACCGCCTCCGCGATCACCTCCGGCCCGATCCCGTCACCCGGCAGAAGCACTATTCTTGCGTTCATTCGTTCTCCCTTTCCGTGATCAGAAGTCCGTATTCCAGCGCGTCGGCGAGCGCCTGCCAGCTCGCCTCGATGATGTTGGGCGAGCTGCCGACCGTGCTCCAACTGCGGTGTTGGTCGGAGGAGGTGATGAGGACCCGGGTGCGCGCGGCCGTGCCCGCGGCTCCGTCCAGGATGCGCACCTTGTAGTCGGTGAGGTGCACCGCGGCCAGCCGCGGGTAGAACGGGAGGAGCGCCTTGCGCACCGCGGCGTTCAGCGCGTCGACCGGGCCGTTCCCCTCGGCGGCGGTGTGCATCACCTGATCCCGCACCCGCACCTTCACCGTTGCCTCGGACGCCATCCCGCCCCCGTTCTTCTCCTTCACCAGCACGTGGAACCCGCGCAGCTCGAACGGGGGCTGATAATCGGGGTTCGACCGGCGGATGAGGAGCTCGACCGAACCATCCGCCCCTTCGAACTGGAACCCCTCGAGCTCCAGGGCCTTGACCCGCTCGAGCACCCGCGCCGCCTGATCCGACCCCTCCGCCAGTTCGATCCCCAGGGCCCGCGCCTTGTGGGCGATGTTGCTCCGGCCGGAGAGCTCGGAGATGAGCACGCGACTGCGGTTCCCGACCAGGCGCGGATCGATGTGCTGATAGCTTTCCTCCCACTTGAGCAGGGCGTTCACGTGCACCCCGCCCTTGTGGGCGAACGCGCTCGCTCCGACGTAGGGGAGGTGAGGATCGAGCGGGAGGTTGGCGAGCTCGCTCACGTAGTGGGCGGTATCGGTCAGCCGGGCGAGCTGCCCGGCGGCGGTGCAGTCGCAGCCCATCTTCAACACGAGCGCCGGGATGAGCGAACACAGGTTGGCGTTCCCGCACCGCTCGCCGTAGCCGTTGATCGTCCCCTGCACATGGGTAGCGCCGGCGGACACGGCCATAAGGGTGTTGGCCACCGCGGTATCGGAGTCGTTATGGGCATGGATCCCGAGGGGAACATCGATATCGCCCTTGACCGCGGTCACGATCTCCGCCACCTCGCCGGGCAGGGTCCCCCCGTTCGTGTCGCACAGCACGACCGCATCCGCCCCGGCGTCCGCGGCGGCGTGCAGCGTGGCGACGGCGTACTTTGGATCGTCCCGGTACCCGTCGAAGAAGTGCTCGGCGTCGTAGATCACCTCCCGCCCCCGCGACTTGAGGTAGGCGACGCTGTCTGCGATCATGCGCAGGTTTTCATCCCGCGTCGTCTCGAGCACGTATCTCACTTGCTTGTCCCAGCTCTTTCCGAACACCGTCACCACCGCTGCCCTGGAGGAGAGAAGCGCTTTTATGTTCTCGTCGTCCTCCACCGCGACCCCGACCCGGCGCGTGCTCCCGAACGCGGCGATGACCGCGTGCTCGAGCTCGAGTTCGGGGATCCGGGCGAAGAACTCCATGTCCTTCGGGTTCGACTTGGGCCATCCCCCCTCGATGTAGTCGATCCCCAACCGGTCGAGCGCGGCGGCGATCCGGAGCTTGTCCTCGACCGAGAACGAGATCCCCTCGCGCTGCGCCCCGTCGCGCAGGGTGGTGTCGTAGAGCGTGACCTTCATCTACCTCACCGGCGTCAACCAGCCGTGTCGGTCCGGAACCTTCCCTTCCACGATTCCGAAGAACTCCTCCATCAGCCGGGCGGTGATCGGTCCTCTAGTCCCCGCCCCCACTGGAATCCCATCGACCGAGCGGATCGGGGTGATCTCGGCCGCTGTCCCGCAGAAGAACGCCTCGTCGGCGAGGTAGAGCGCCTCGCGCGGAAGCGGCGCCTCGTGCACCGGTATCCCGAGCTCCCCGGCCAGGGTCATCACGCACCGGCGCGTGATCCCGTCGAGGATCGAGTTGGCAAGCGGCGGGGTGTACAGCTCGCCTCCTCTTACGATGAACACGTTTTCACCGCTTCCCTCGGAGACGTACCCGTTGATGTCGAGCGCGATCCCCTCGCGGTAGCCGCGATCGGCCGCTTCCATGGCGATGAACTGGGAGTTGATGTACTGCCCGCCGAGCTTCGCCGCCGCCGGGTAGGTGTCCGGGGCCATCCGCCGCCACGTGCTCACCCCGGCGTCGACCCCGTTCTCCAGCGCGTCGGGGCCGAGATATCGGCCCATCTCCACCGTGATCACGCTCACGTGTGTAGGGCAGCTCCGCCCGTCGACCGCGAACGTGGCCCAACCGCGGAACACGACCGGGCGGACGTAGCAGGACGAATGCCGGTTGGCGATCACCGTGTCCATGATCGCCCTCCGGATCTCGGCCCGCGGGTACGGGATCTCCAGCCGGTACACCTTGCACGAGTTCCACAAGCGATCGAGGTGGGCCTCCAGGCAGAAGACGGCCGGACCGTCCGCAAGCCCGTACACCCTGATCCCCTCGAACACGCTCGACCCGTAGTGGATCGCGTGCGCTGCCACATGGACGGTCGCCTCGTCCCACGGGACCAATCGACCGTCGAACCAGACCTTCTCCGAACTCTTCACCTATCCTCCTTCCGACTCGATGCGCCGCCGCGTGTACGGGATCAGCCCGCCGGCGGCGATGATCTCCAGCATGAACCCCGGGTAGGGGGCGGCGCGGTACGACCTCCCGGTGGTGAGGTTGCGCACCTCGCCCCGTTCCAGATCCACTTCCAGGACATGCCCGGCCTCCGTCTCCGCTGCCGCCTGGGGCGATTCCAGGATGGGAAGGCCGATGTTTATCGCGTTCCGATAGAAGATGCGGGCGAAGCTCGCCGCGATCACGCAGCTCACCCCGGCCCCCTTGATGGAGAGCGGAGCGTGCTCGCGCGACGAGCCGCAGCCGAAGTTCTCCCCGGCGACGATGATGTCCCCTTGCCGCACCGCGCTGGCGAACTCCGGATCGATGTCCTCCATGCAGTGCCGCGCCAGGGCGGCCGCGCTCGATTCGTTCAGATAGCGGGCCGGGATGATCGCATCGGTATCGACGTTATCCCCATACTTCCACGCTCTTCCTCTCAGCTGCATCCGACCACCTCCTCCGGGGAGGCGATCCTCCCCGCCACCGCCGATGCCGCGGCGACCGCCGGTCCGGCGAGGTAGACCTCGCTATCCGGATGGCCCATCCGCCCGCGGAAGTTGCGGTTGGTGGTGCTCACTGCCCGCTCCCCCGCCCCCAGGACTCCCATGTGACCGCCGAGGCACGGACCGCACGTCGGGGTGCTCACCGTGGCTCCCGCGGCGATGAACTCCTCGATCAATCCGGCCCGCAGCGCGTCGAGGTAGACCTGCTGGCTCCCCGGGATGACGATGCAGCGCACGTTCGGGGCAACCCTGCGCCCGCGCAGGACCTCCGCGGCAACGCGCAGGTCCTCGAGCCGCCCGTTGGTGCACGAGCCGATCACGACCTGGTCGATCGGGACATCACCGACCGCGGAGACCGGCCGGGAGTTCTCCGGGAGATAGGGGAACGCGACCTGCGGAGTGATCGCGCTCGCATCGATCTTCAACGTTTGCGCGTATTCGGCGTCGGGGTCCGGCGCGTAGACCGTGTAATCCCGCGCCCTGCGGGCATCCACGTAGGCGCGCGTCTTATCATCGACCGGGAACAGCCCGGCCTTCGCCCCGGCCTCGATCGCCATGTTCGCCATGGTGAACCTCCCGGCCATTGATAGCGCATCAATCGTCGGGCCGGAGAACTCGATCGCCTTGTACAGGGCACCGCTCACCCCGATCCTTCCGATCGTGTACAGGATCAGGTCCTTTCCCCCGACCCACGGCTGCAGCTCTCCCTCGTACACGATCCGGATCGTCTCCGGGACGCGCATCCAGATCCGCCCGGTCGCCATTGCCACGGCGATGTCCGTCGATCCCATCCCGGTGGCGAACGCGCCGAGCGCCCCGTAGGTGCACGTGTGGGAGTCGGCCCCGACGACCACGTCCCCGGGGCCGACCAGCCCCTGCTCGGGGAGGAGGACGTGTTCGATCCCCATCCTCCCCACCTCGAAGTAGTGGGAGATCCTTTGGGCACGGGCGAAATCCCGCATCACCTGGCACTGGGTCGCCGATTTTATGTCCTTGTTCGGGGCGAAGTGGTCCGGCACGAGGACGATCCTCTCCGGGTCGAAGACGCGGTCGACCCCCAATCGTGTGAACTCGCGGATCGCGATCGGAGCGGTGATGTCGTTGGCGAGGACCACGTCGACCCGCGCCTCCACGAAATCACCGGGCCGCACCCGGTCCACCGCGTCGGTATGGGCGGCGATGAGCTTTTCAGCGAGCGTCATTCCCATCCGGTCACGCTCCGGCCGACTCGTCGTTTCGTTTGCGCCCCCGCGCTGCGGACAGGGCGATCCCGTCCCAGCGGAGGGCCCACGCGCGATGATCCTCGCGCCTATCCCGCGGCTGCGGCTCCGCGCCCTGGTGTGGTCCGGGCGTAGCGGCCTTGCGTTGCCTGCTGTTCGTCGCTTGTTCGTTCATCCTTCCTCCTTTCTCTCGATCTATCTTTTTCGGCTAACAGCCGGTTTATCGCGTTCAGATATGCCTTGGCGCTTGCCACGATGATGTCTGTGTCCGCGCCGTAGCCCTTCACCACCCGCTCGCCGTCCCCATCGGTCAGGCGCACGCTCACCTCCCCCTGGGCGTCGATCCCGGCGGTGATCGCGTGCACGTCGTACTCGAGGAGCTCGCAGTCGACGGGGACGATGTCGTCGATCGCCCGGTAGGTGGCGTCGACCGGACCGGCCCCGACCGCGGCGTGCACGATCTCTTTCCCGTCCGGCCCGCGCAGCCGCACCGTCGCGGTCGGCATCCCCGGTCGGCCCGCCACCACCAGCAGGTCGACGAGCTGGTAGACCTCGCGCGGCTGATAGAACAGATCGGTGATCAACGCCTCCAGGTCGGCGTTCGTCACCTCCCGCTTCTTGTCGGCCAGCTCCTTGAACCGGGCGAATGCGATCTCGAGCCGCTCGGGATCGAGCTCGTATCCCATCTCGACGAGGCGGTCGCGGAATGCGTGCCTCCCCGAGTGCTTCCCGAGGACGAGCCGGGACCGGGTGAACCCGACCTCCGCCGGGCGGATGATCTCGTAGGTGGTCGGGTTCTTGAGCATCCCGTCCTGATGGATCCCGGCCTCGTGGGCGAACGCGTTCGCCCCGACGATCGCCTTGTTCGCCTGGACCGAGATCCCGGTCAGGTTGCTCACCATCCGGCTGGTGCGGGCGATCTGAGCGGTGTCGATCCCGGTGGAGAGGCCGTATACATCCGCCCTTGTTTTGAGCGCCATCACCACCTCTTCCAGCGCGGCGTTCCCCGCCCGCTCGCCGATCCCGTTCACCGTCACCTCGGCCTGACGCGCCCCGGCGCGAAGCCCGGCCAACGTGTTGACGGTCGCCATCCCCAGGTCGTTGTGGCAGTGAACGGACAGGATCGCTCGCTCGATCCCCGGCGTGTTCGCGATGATCCCCCGGATCAGGGCCTCGAACTCACCCGGGGTCGTGTAGCCGACCGTGTCCGGGATGTTGATCACGCTCGCCCCGGCCTCGATCGCCGCGGCGATGACCTCGTACAGGAACTCGGGATCGGAGCGGGTGGCGTCCTCGGGAGAGAACTCGATCTCCTCGCAGTATTCCCGGGCGTAGGCCACCATCTCCCGGGTGCGGGCCAACACCGCGGCCCGGTCCATGCGCAGCTTGTCCCGCATGTGGACCTCGGATGTGGCGATGAACACATGAATCCTTGGATGAGAAGCGAACTTCACCCCCTCCCACGCTACGTCTATGTCACTTTGTACGGGCCGCGCCAGAGCGCAGACCGTGGGAGCGCCCGGCATGTCGGCGAGCACCTCTGCCACATGCTGCACCGCGCGTAAGTCATCTGGAGAAGAGGACGGGAACCCCGCTTCTATCACATCGACACGTAAGCTTGCTAGTTGGCGCGCAAGCTTGACCTTCTCTGCTGCTGCCAATGAGGCACCCGGTGACTGTTCTCCATCACGCAGCGTGGTATCGAATATGAAGACCCGGTCGCGTGCTTCCTGTTTCATCACTTCTCCTTCTTCCAGTTCTCCGGGCGCAGGGCACGCACCGCCGCCCCGGCCCTCCACATCTCCGAGTCCCGCATCTCGCGCAGTTCCTCTTCCAGTCGCTCCTTGTAGTCAGGGGCGCTGTTCGCCTCGAGAACGATCCGCGTCTCCTCGCCGGAGACGACGCTCTGGTACAACCGCTCGAACACCGGGGCGACCGCGTCGCGGAACCTCCCCTTCCAGTCGAGCGCTCCCCGCTGCGCGGTGGTGCTGCAGTTGGCGTACATCCAATCCATCCCGTTCTCGCCCACGAGTCGAATCAGGCTCTGGGTGAGCTCCTCCACCGTCTCGTTGAACGCCTCGCTCGGGGAGTGCCCGTTCTTGCGCAGCACGGCGTACTGCGCCTCCATGATCCCGGCGAGCGCCCCCATCAGCACTCCCCGCTCCCCGGTGAGGTCGCTGTACACCTCCTTCTGGAACGTGGTGGGGAACAGATAACCAGAGCCGATGGCGATCCCGATCGCCAGCGTCCGTTCCTCAGCGCGGCCGGTGTAGTCCTGGTACACGGCGTAGCTCGAGTTGATCCCGCTTCCGGCGAGGAAGTTCTTCCGCACGCTCGTTCCCGATCCCTTGGGCGCGACGAGGATCACGTCCACGAACTCCGGCGGGACGACCCCGGTCTGATCGGAGTAGGTGACGGCGAACCCGTGCGAGAAGTAGAGGGCGTCACCCTGTTTCAGGTGCGGCTCTATCCGCGGCCACAGGATCACCTGGGCGGCGTCCGACACCAGGTACTGAACGATCGTCGCCCGCTCCACCGCCTCCTCGAACGGGAACAGGGTCTCCCCCGGGACCCAGCCATCACCGATCGCCTTCTCCCACGAGCGGCGCCGGTCCGGATCGCCGCCCACGATCACGGGTATCCCGTTGTCGCGCATGTTGAGCGCCTGGGCTGGCCCCTGCACCCCGTAGCCCAACACCGCCACCACCTCGTCCTTCAACACGTCGCGCGCCCGGTCGAGCGGGAACTCCTCCCGGGTGACGACATCCTCAATCACTCCGCCGAAATCGATCTTCATTCGTTTCCTCCTTGTTTTGTATCGTTATTTCCGCGCACCATCGCCACCCGGCCGGTGCGCACCATCTCCAGGATCCCGAACGGTCGGAGGACCTCCACCAGGCCGTCGATCTTCTCCTCCGTTCCGGTCGCCTCCACGATCAGCGATTCCAACCCCACGTCGACCACCCGCGCCCGGAACGTATCCACGAGCTGCATCAGCTCCGACCGGGTGCGGGGATCGGGCGTCCGCACCTTGATCAGGGCAAGATCGCGCATTACCGCCGCTCGGTCGGAGATGTCCTCCACTGAGATCACGTCCACCAGCTTCTCCAGGTTCTGCGCCACCTTCTCGGCGTCGGTGCGGGTGGAGTCCACCACGATCGTCATCCGCGATATCCCCGGGGCTTCGGTGTGCCCGACGGTGAGGCTCTCGATGTTGAACGCCCGCCGCCGGAACAGGGAGGCGATGCGGTTGAGCACCCCGGGCTTGTCTGCGACACGGGCGATCAGCGTCCGCTTCATCCTTCACCTCCGGCAGGAGAGAGGGGACGGCGGATCATCTCGTGCAGCGCAGCACCGGCCGGGACCATCGGATACACGTTTCCGTACTCCCCTTCCCCCACCACCTGGAAGTCGATCAGCGCCGGTCCGGGATGCTTCCTTGCTTTGTCGATCGCCTGCACCGCTTCCTCCGGATCGTCGACGCGCCAGGCGCGGATCCCGTACGCGTCCGCCAGCTTGACGAAATCGGGATTGACCAACCGGGTCGATTCGTACCGCTTGTCGTAGAACCACTCCTGCCACTGGCGGACCATCCCGAGGTAGCCGTTGTTGCACAGGGCGATCTTGAGCGGGAGGTGCTCCTGCACCACGGTCGCCAGCTCCTGCACCGTCATCTGGAAGCCGCCGTCCCCGACAACCGCCCACACCTCGGCATCGGGACGGGCGATCTGCGCCCCGATCGCCGCCGGGAGCCCGAACCCCATCGTCCCCAGTCCGCCGGAGGTGATGAACGCGTTCGGCCGGTCGAGCCGATAGTACTGCGCGGCCCACATCTGGTGCTGCCCGACGTCGGTTACTACGATCGCCTTCCCATGGGTGGCGTCCCAGATGGAATCGATGACGTGCGGCATCGTCAACCGATCCGGGCTCCCGAGCCGGTGGACGACGTCGACGGCGCGCGCCTCCTCGCGCCAACCGGCGACCATTCCACGCCACTCCTCCCGCACCGTCGGGTGGAGGAGCGGGATGAGGGCGGCGAGGACCTCCCCCACGTCCCCCTGCACCGGTGCATCCACCGGGACGAGCTTGTTCAGCTCGGCGGCGTCGAGGTCGATGTGCACCTTGCGCGCGCGGGGAGCGAATCGGGCCAGATCCCCGGTCACCCGATCGTCGAACCTCATCCCGAGCGCGATGATCAGGTCGGCCGATTGGATCGCGCGGTTCGCCGCCGCGTCCCCGTGCATCCCCACCATTCCGAGGTAGAGGGGGTGAGAGGCGGGGAATCCCCCCTTCCCGAGGAGGGTGACCGCGACCGGAGCGTCGATCAACTCGGCGAACTCCCGCAGGACCTCTTCTGCCCCGGCGAGGGAGATCCCGTGTCCGGCGAGGATGACCGGGCGGGAGGAGGAAGCGATCAGGGCGGCGGCGCGATGCAGCTCTTCCGGCCTCATCTCGGTGGGCTTCCCGGGGAGGCGGACCTCCCCGGACGGGGGGACGAACTCTGTCGTCGCCTGCTGCACGTCCTTGGGAAGGTCGATCAACACCGGTCCGGGGCGGCCGTGACGGGCGATGTGGAACGCCGCGTGGATCGTCTCCGCCAGTTCAGCGACGTCGGTCACCAGGTAGTTATGCTTGGTGATCGGGAGGGTGATCCCGGTGATGTCCGTCTCTTGGAACGCGTCGGTGCCGATGAGGGAAGAGGGGACCTGACCGGTGATACAGACAATCGGGGAGGAGTCCATCATCGCGGTGGCGATCCCGGTGACTAGGTTCGTCGCCCCCGGCCCGGAGGTGGCGATTGCTACCCCCACCTTCCCGGAGGCGCGGGCGTAGCCGTCGGCGGCGTGGGCCGCGCCCTGTTCGTGCCGGACGAGGACGTGCCGGACTCCGTACTCGCTCCGTGGGTGATAGGTGTGCATGATCGCCCCGCCCGGGATCCCGAACGCCACCTCTACCCCCTCGCGCCGCAACATCTCCCACACGATCTGCGCCCCGGTCAGCTTCATCGCTTCCTCCTTCAGACCAAAAAATTTGGGCCGCCCGGTTGGACGGCCCGTTTTAGGCTTTTTTATTTGTGGTCCCGTCCAACCCGCTAAGGCCCACCCCCGATAATCAGGGCAATAACCAGGACGAGCAGGACGGAAACCACACTGAACTTACTCACTCGATATTACCTCCGTTTTCCGCGACCACCATAGCACGAATCATCCCGATTGTCAACCCCTACGGGAAGAAACCGGCGCGAATGGCGAAGCCGTCCTGGATTTGCGAGTTCCGCAGTCCGCCTATGATGTGACCCACGCGCTCGCAATGCCGGTGATCCCACATGCTTATCTCGCGTGAGATTCACCACCTTGCTTCACGCTCGTCTTGAATGAGAAAACTATCCATTTTTCTCCCGGACACACTTAATGGGACGCTACCCTTGTTGCAGGGCGGAAAGGACAATATCACGGGTTAAGAGCGCTCGGTCTTCAGGTCTTTCCAAGAATGGGCTGACATCGTCTGCGATTCTTGTAAAATCC
>JAGGSO010000046.1 GCA_021159055.1 Candidatus Bipolaricaulota bacterium
CCAACTCGGAGCCGGGAGGATGAGGATATCGTTCGAGTTCGCCTCCGGAACAGGGATACCGCGGGTGAGGGAGTAGTCGCGACCGATGAATTCCGTAATCGGAACGCTCGGAGACTGAATCCGCTCCAGCATGGCTTGATACCACGCATCCGAGCTTGTCTGCACCGGATGCGCCCAGTTCGCCGGGGGAAGAGGAGCGGGTAACCCCCAGAATGAGAACACATCCTTTGCTTCCTTAGTCGCATAGTCAGTTATCGTTTGCGCATCTTCCGGCAGTGTCTGTTCCCACACGATCGCCCCGTACGGCCACGGAACGATGGTGTAGTTTGCCGCCCCGACGCAGATGCTCGATACTGCCAGAACGATCGCCGCTGCTACGGCCAGCCCTCGCTGCACTTGAACCTCCTTTCCCGTGGCAAGGTTATTATATCGCGCGACAACCGCGGGAAAACTTGTTTTCCCGAACGTTTTTCCGTTAGATAACGGCGGTGAAAGGAATGGGAAGATCCCTGTTTTCGGATGAAAAAGTTATCCCCCTCGCCGAACGGCTCCGTCCGCGCGACCTCGATGAGGTGATCGGCCAGGAGGAGATTCTGGGGGAGCACGGCGCCCTGCGCGCCCTGATCGAGCGGGGGAGCTACCGCGCTCTCCTGTTCTGGGGCCCGCCGGGGACGGGAAAGACGACGGTGGGGAGGATCATCGCTGCCCGGTCCGGCGCGCGGTTCGTCCACCTGTCCGCCGCCCTGTCCGGGGTGCGGGAGGTGCGGTCGGTCCTCGAGGGATCGCGGCGGCGGTTCGAGCTCGAGGGGCGGCGCGATCTCCTGTTCCTCGATGAGGTCCACCGGTTCAACCGCGCCCAGCAGGACGTCCTCCTCTCCTACCTCGAGGAAGGGAGCGTCCTGTTCATCGGGGCGACGACCGAGAACCCGTCCTTCTCCCTCACCTCCGCCCTCCTCTCCCGCTGCCAGCTATTCTTGTTCCACCCCCTCTCCGAGGACGACCTGCGTCGGATCATCCGCCGCGCCTTGGCCGATCCGCGTGGCCTTGGGGGCCGGTACTCCCTCTCCCCGCAGGCGGAGGAGATGCTCATCGCCTTCTCCGACGGGGACGCGCGTCGCGTCCTCACCGCCCTCGAGACGGCGGCTGCGATCACCACCGGGGCGGAGATCGGGGTAGCGGAGATTGAACAGGCGCTGCAACGCAAGGCGCTCCGCTACGACCGGGCCGGTGAAGAGCACTACAACCTGATCTCTGCGTTCCACAAATCGATCCGCAACTCCGATCCCGACGCGGCGCTGTATTGGCTTGCCCGCATGCTCGAAGGAGGGGAGGACCCGCGGTTCATCGCGCGGCGGCTGATCCGCATCGCCTCCGAGGACATCGGGCTCGCCGATCCGCAGGGGCTTGAAATCGCAGTCGCCGCCGCCGAAACTGTGGATCGCGTCGGGCTGCCGGAGTGCGACCTCGCCCTTGCCCAGGCGGCGGTGTACCTCGCCGCGGCGCCGAAGAGCAACGCGCTCTACGTGGGCTTGAACGAGGCGAAGCGCGATGTCGCGGCGCGGCCGAACGAGCCGGTCCCGCTCCACCTTAGGAACGCCCCGACGCGGCTGATGAAGGGGATCGGCTACGGGGATGGGTACAAGTACGCCCACGACTTCCCGGACGGGGTCGCCCCGATGGAGTGCCTCCCGGCGGCGCTCCAGGGGAGGCGCTACTACCGCCCGACCGGACGCGGGCGGGAACGGGAGATCTCAACCCGGTTAGAGGAGATCAGACGAAATAAGGAGAAAAAATGACGGACGAGTACGAGGTCGAACTGATCGATTACCTGCGCGTGATGTGGAGATGGAAGTGGCTCATCCTTGTGGTCCTTGCGATCGGGGTCACGGTCGCTGCTGTGGTCAGCTTCACCCGACCCGACCGTTACGCCGGGACCACGGAGTATGAGCTGGAATGGTTCGGAGCCACGTTGGGCCTTCCTGCGCCCACCGCCGCCGACTTGGTACACATAGCCGAGACGGATTCCTCATCCGAGATCGGGGCTGGGCTCTCCCTTAGTGCAAAGGAGGACAACTCGAGCAGCAGAGGAGGTAAGATCAGCGTGACGATCTCCGGCGCTGTTGCCCCGGAGAGGATCGAAGATGCGTTCGAGACAGTAACTTCTGCACTTCGGTCCGGAGTGGAGAAGACGGTAAAGGACGAGATACAACGGACGACCATGCTCGCCGCCGGGCAGAAGGAGCAGCTGACCAAGCAAAAGGAGCTACTGCTACAGGAGATGGAGAACGCTACCTCTTCCGATCTCTCCTCCGCGCTGGCGGAGCAAGTTGCGGCCCTCTCGTTGAAGCTCGCTCAGGTTCAGGTCCAGCTGGAAGGGCTCCGCTCCCTCGATCCGTCCGCCCTGTTCGTGGTGGAGAGGACCGGAGAAGTGGCTATATCCCGCGTCGGCCCCCACCGCGCGATGAACATCGCGGTGGCGGCGGTCCTCAGCGGATTTGTGGGGATCCTCCTTGCCTTTTTCCTCAACTACATCTTATCCTACCGCAAGAATGAGGTCACTTCTTGAGCTTTCGCTCCTCCCGGTCGAGGTACTGGATGATCGCCTCCACCACGAGGTAGTTGATCGAGCGCTCCTTCTGTTTCGCGAGCTTGGTCAGGCGCTCCACCGGGTTCTTGTCCATCTTGCTTTTTGGAATGTAGATTGATAAGGTATTTACCCTGTTGACCATATTGTTCACCTCCTTTCACACTTATTTACTATACTACAATAAGAAGCGGTTGACAAGAGGAAAGAGAGGAAAATATGAGAAAGCGGATCCACGGGACTGTCTCCGGACGGGTGCAGGGGGTGTTCTTTCGCGCCACCACCCGGGATCGAGCGCGGGAGCTAGGGCTCTCTGGCTGGGTGCGGAACCTCCCCGACGGTAGGGTGGAGTTCGTCGCCGAGGGGGAAGAACAGGACCTCCACGAGCTGATCTCGTTTCTGCGCGTTGGCCCACCCGGGGCGCGGGTAGACGATATCGAGCTCGAATGGACCGATCCCAAGGGGGAGGAAGGGTTCTACATCCGCGGCTAGGACTTGTACTTGTAGCGCTTGATGTCGAGCTTGACGCTCTTCTCGAACGGTTCGTCCACCAGGGTGACCAGGTCCTTGTATTTTATCCGCTTGAACACGGCGAGGTTTTCGCTCTTCTCCTTTATCCGCTCCCAGATCAGATCGAGCGCTTTGTTCGAATCCGTGATCCCCTGTTCCTTGAGCACGGTCCAATTGGGGTATACCTTCGCCGCCACTGCCGGCGCCCCCTGGCGAACGTCCTCGTAGACCATGATCTCCTCGATCTCCGGGATGGTGGATAGCTCCCACTCGATCTCCTCGGGATAGACGTTCTTCCCGGTCTCGAGGACGATCACGTTCTTCGCCCGACCGGAGATGATTACCCGATCTTCCTCCATCCGCCCGAGGTCCCCGGTGTGGAACCAGCCGTCCGGATCGATCACCTCCGCCGTCGCCTCCGGATTCTTGTAGTATCCCTTCATGATGTTCGGGCCCCGGGCCACGATCTCGCCTACCCCGGATTCGTCCGGATTATCGATGCGGACCTCCACCCCGGGGAACGGCACCATCCCCGGATCGGGCGCGAACTTGTCGCTCATCGTCAGCACCGGTGACGTCTCAGTGAGGCCGTATCCCTCCATGATCCCGATCCCCATCCGCCTGAACCCCTGCGCGATCTCCTGGGGGAGCGGCGCTCCACCGGAGGTGAAGAACCGGAATCCCTTTCCGAACAGCTTGCGCTTTATGAGCTTCCCCATCAGGGTGGGGGCAGCGCGGTAGATCGCGCGCTTCACCGCGCTCGAGTTGATCGTATCCATGATGCGGGAATACAGGACGTTGTACAGCTTGGGAACCCCGAGGATGATCGTTGGGTGCGCTTTCTTCATCACCAACGTAAGGTTGCGGTCGACCGGGGCGTACGTGGTCGTTGCTCCCGCGATCAACGGGGTGATCAGGGTGATGGTCAGCCCGTAGATGTGGTACCAGGGGACGATGGTAAGGAAGTTGTCATCGGCGGACAGATCGACGACCTTGAGCACAGCAAGGGCGTTGGACGAGATGTTTCGGTGAAGGAGCATCGCCCCTTTGGCGTTCCCGGTCGTTCCGGAGGTGTACATCAGGATCGCCATATCCTCGGGAGAGACAGGGATGGTCTCCGCCGGCTTCCGCCCGAGGAGGAGGGCGTCGAGGAACAGGGCGTTCTCGGCGGCGGACCGGTCCATCGACACGATGAACAGCTCCGGCAACGACCTGGATTTGATCTCGGCGAGGGAGTCGAGCTTCAGCCCGGAGATCACCGCTCCCTTCACCTCGGCCTCGGTCAGGATCCGCTCGATCTCCCCGGTTTGCAGGTCGGGATCGAGGGGGAGTACGATCGCTCCCACCTTGAGGATGGCGAAGAACGCGGTCACCCACGCCGCGCGCGGCTTGGAAATCAGCGCGACCCGGTCCCCCTTCTCCACTCCGAGCTCCCGGAGGGCGTCTGCGAATCGCCCCGCCATCTCCCCCAACCGCTCGTACGAGATCTCGTTCAGCACCAGCCTGATCCCCCCGCCGCGCTTCCGCTCCTTGGGGATCGGCATGCGTAGAGCGATCCGATCGCGGTGTTCGCGCACCGCCCGGTCGAACAGTTCGTTAAGCGTCGGGTATTCCATTTCCACCTCGGTACAGATGGCGCTTGATGTCCATCGTGCTCGTCTTGGGGAACGGGGTATCGACAAGGATGACGTCGCTCTTGCGGCGGATCCGCTTGTGCGGGGCGAGGCGGAGCTGGCGGCGCTTGATCTCCTGCCAGATCACCTCGTGCGCGTCCTCGAGATGTCCGTCGGCTTCGAGCCGGGCCCGGTTCGGGTAGATGATCGCCTTCACCACCTCGTGTCCCTGTTCCTCCTCCCCGCGCACGAGAACCTCCTCCACGTATGGAATGCGCGACAGCTCCCACTCGATCTCCTCGGGATACACGTTCTTCCCGCTCTCGAGGACGATCACGTTCTTGGCGCGCCCCTTGAGGAATATCTCACCGTCATCGTCGATGAACGCGAGATCCCCGGTGTGGAACCATCCGTCAGGGTCGATCACCTCCCGCGTCGCCGCTTCGTTCTGGTAATAGCCCTGCATCACCGTCGGACCGCGCACAAGGAGTTCTCCCACCCCGTCGGGACGGGTATTGATCAACTTGACTTCGATCCCAGGGAGCGGCCGGCCGACCGACCCCCCTTTGGGGGAGAACGGGTCGCAGAACGACACCACCGGGGACGTCTCGGTCAGCCCGTAGCCCTCGAGGAGGCCGATCCCCAGCCGGCGAAAGCCTCTGCTCACCTTCGGATCGAGCGGGGCCGACCCGGACACGAAGAACCGCAGCTTTCCCCCGGTCAGGGATTCCTTCACCTTGTTGCCTACGAGCTTGGGGGCGAGCGCGAGCATAACGCGACCGAGGAGCCCCGTGCGTACCTGGTTCATCAGCTTCTCGTACATGGCGTGGTACAGCTTGGGGACTCCGATGAACACGGTAACTCCGTACTTGGCCAGGAACTTGGAGATCGCGCGGTACTCGTCGGTGTACAGGGTGAACGCACCGGTGTACAACGGGAGAAACAGGGAGACGGTCAGCCCGAGGATGTGATGCCATGGAGCGATGGTGAGGAACACGTCCTGTTCGGTGATCGGCATGACGGCGATGCACGCCTCGACATCGGCGGTGATGTTTCGATGGGAAAGGAGCACCCCCTTGGAATTGCCGGTTGTGCCTGATGTATAGACGAGTAGAGCGATATCGTCCTCGGATATCTCAACCGCCGGGGGGACACCGTCCTGGAGGAGCGACGAGAACGGAGTCCGTTCCCGGTCATCCAGGTCGATCAGTGTCGGGCCGTCCTTGGGGAGACGGTCGAACAGCTCCCCGGGGGCGAACACCATCTTCGCCCCCGATTTTTCCAGCAGCGTCTCCGCCTCTGGTTTGGCCAAGGTCGGATCGAGCGGGACCATCCACCCCCCGAGGCGGAGGATCCCGAGGGTGGCTGCGGCGAACCGGACGCGCGGTCGGGACATGATCGCCACTCGATCTCCCTTCTTGATCCCGAATTTCGCCAGACCGACAGCAAGACGGGCCGACAGCCGATCAAGCTCGTTGAAGGAAATCTTATCGGGTTCACCGGGATGATCCTTCGTGTTTCCCACTGCTGCCCGATCGGGGAACCGCTCCACGGTTCGGGCGAAGTATTCCGGAATAGTAAGGTAGGACAATAGTTGTCTCCCCCTGCTGAGTTTTACACCCCAGTCATTATAGGGGGTTATTGGGAAAGGTCAAAATCGGAGAGTTCGAACGTTCCGTCCGCCTTCTCCAGGACCTGCTTAACCTTGAGCTTGGCCTGATCGAGGGACTCCTTGATCGCGGCGGCGATGGTTATCCCCTTCTCGAACAGCTCGATCGCCTCCTCAAGCGGGATATTCTCATCCTCGAGTCGCTTTGTAATCTCCTCCAGCTGCTTCAGTCCTTCATCGATCTTCAACCGTTACCTCCTTCGCTTCCGAGATGATCCTCCCGTCCTCCACGATGGTTTCGAGGACATCGCCGATTCCGACCCCTTCCGCGCTGGTGAGCGGTCGTGTTTCCCCGCGCTTGCGGGTGATCGAGTAGCCGCGGGCGAGGGGGAGGCGTGGGTCGACGAGCCGCAACCGCTCGGAGAGGAGCTCCAACCGCCGTGCGCGGCGGAGGTACGCCTCGCGTGTCGCCCTCCCCAGCCCGGCGAGGCGCAGGTCGAGCCCCTGTGCTGCCGTCTCCAATCGCCGGATCGGGATGCGGAATATGTAACCGCGCAGTGTCGACTCGAGGAGCCGAGAGCTCCGCTCGAGCCTCTGGTTGATGCCGCGCAGGGCGCGGGCGACGGCTTCGGCGACGGACGCGGCGATCTCCGTCCGGTTGGGCACGGCGAGCTCGGCCGCCGCCGACGGGGTGGGGGCGCGCCGGTCGGCGACGAAATCGATGATCGTGAAGTCGATCTCGTGTCCGACGGCGGAGATGATCGGGACCTCGCACTTAAACGCGGCGCGCGCGACCCGCTCGTCGTTGAACGGGGCGAGGTCCTCGATCGACCCGCCCCCCCGGCCGACGATCAATAGATCGAGTCGGGCGACCGTGGTGCTGAACCGCTGTGCCGCCTCGATCCCGGAGATGATCTCCTCTGGAGCCTGCTCCCCCTGCACCTGGCTTGGGAACAGATAGATCTCGGCGAGGGGCCAGCGGCGGGAGATGACCGAGATGATGTCTCGGACCGCCGCACCTGTCGGGGAAGTGATAACCCCGATCCTCTCCGGAAACTGAGGAAGGGGGCGCTTGTGCTCGGGGGAGAACAGCCCCTCAGAATTGAGTTTACGTTTCAACCGCTCGAACTCCGCCTGCAGCGCCCCGAGCCCGGCCGGCTGGATGATCGAGGCCACGAACTGGTACCTCCCCCGCGGCGCGTAGATCGTCAGCCGTCCAAACGCGAGTACCTCCATTCCATCGGAGAGCGGCGGGGTCGGGAGGAGGTCGGTCCGGCCGCGGAACCGCACCGCAGAGATCTCGGATGACTCGTCCTTCAGGGTGAAGTACAGATGCCCGGACGCGGCACGTCTCAGGTTCGAGACCTCTCCCCGCAGCCAAATCGCCCCGATTCCCTCTTCGAGGAGTCGCTTCGCCGCCCGGTTCAGCTCCGACACCTTGTATATTCGCTCGTCGTTCATCACGGGGTGAGTTTACCCGCCCATGCCCGGAAAATGAAGGGCGTCTTGCACTTAGGATCCGTCTTTGCTATAGTTTTGCGCATGCGCGCGGGTGGTACGGCACGGTTTCCCTCCACTGCCCGATTGAAGAGACGGACCGATTTCAAGCGGGTCTACTCCGAGGGAAGAAGGCGAGTGGGGAGGTATTTCACCCTGTTCGTGCTCCCCACCGGAAATGAGGGACGGATCGGGATCGTGGTCTCGCGTCGGTTCGGGAAGGCAGTGATCCGGAATCGGGTCAAGCGGCAGGTGCGGGAGGCGTTCCGGCTGAATCGCCCGCGGTTTTACGGGTACGACATCGTGGTCGTCCCGCGGGAGGAGTGTAAGGGAAAGACGACCGAGGCGATCGCGCACGCCCTCGTTTCCGAGATGGAAGCGGCGGTCGCAAGCATAGAGGTGAGAAAAGATGGAAAAGAAAGTGATATATCTGACTAAGCAGGGCTACGAGCTGATGCGCAAGGAGCTCGAGCATGCGAAGAAGATCCTGTACGAGGAGATCCCGGAGAAGCTGAAGGCGTCGAAGATCAGCGGCGGCGACCTGCGGGAGAACAAGGAGTACATGTACCTGCAGAGCGAGCAACAGTACTACGAGCGCGAGGTGCGCCGCCTCACCTCGATTCTGGAAGCGGCCCAGATCATCCCCGAGGAGGAGATCGCGGCGGATGAGATCGGGATCGGCTCGAGCTTCATCCTCCAGGACATGGAGATCATGGAGAGCGGTAACTTCACCCTGGTCAGCCCGGCCGAGGTCGACCTCGAGAACGGGAAGATCTCGGTAGCATCTCCGGTGGGAAAGGCCCTGATCGGGAAGCACGAGGGCGACGAGATAAAGGTCGATCTCCCGTGGGGGACGACCCACTTCCGCGTGATCGCGATCAACAAGTGATGGACGACCCTCTGGTAAAGGCGCGCTTGGAGAAGCTCGCCCGGTTGCGAGCGGAAGGAATCGATCCCTATCCCCCCCGTGCGGTGCGGGCGGATCCGATCGGGACCATCAACTCCTGCTACTCTGAGCTCTCTTCCGAAGAGCGAAGCGGCGATCGGAAGACGGTTGCCGGTCGGATCGTCGCCATGCGCCGGATGGGCAAGGCGAGCTTCCTCGACCTGCGCGACGGGACCGGAAAGATCCAGCTTCACGCCGCCGCCGACGTCCTGGGAGAGGAGGAATACAAGCGGCTGCGGAGCTGTGACATCGGTGACTTCATCGCGGTGGAGGGAGAGGTCTTCCGCACCAAGCGCGGGGAACTGACGGTGGAAGTCGAGAGCTGGCGGTTCCTCGCCAAGGCGCTCCGGCCGCTGCCGGAGAAGTGGCACGGGTTGAAGGACGTCGAGCTCCGCTACCGCCACCGCGCCCTCGACCTGATCGCCAACGCCGATGTCCGAGAGAAGTTCGTGCACCGCTCGCGGATGATCGCGGCGCTGCGCCGGTTCCTCGACCGTCGCGGGTTCCTCGAGGTGGAGACCCCGATCATGCAGCCGATCGCTGGAGGGGCGACGGCGCGGCCGTTCGTCACCCATCACAACGCCCTCGACATCGACCTCTACCTCCGCGTCGCCCCCGAGCTCTATCTGAAGCGGCTCATCATCGGAGGGCTGGAGCGGGTGTACGAGCTGGGGAAGAACTTCCGCAACGAGGGGATCTCCACCGAGCACAACCCGGAGTTCACCACCCTGGAGATCTACGAGGCCTACTCCGACTACGAGGGGATGATGACCCTGGCCGAGGAGCTGGTCTCGGAGACCGTGGAGGAGGTACACGGTAAGTCCGTGCTCTCATACCAGGGGGACGAGATCGACTTCGCCCCGCCGTGGCGGCGGGTCGGCCTGCTCGAGGCGGTAGAGGAGGCGACCGGGATCGACGTTCATGCCGCCGATCCGGCCATGATCCTCGCCCAGGCACGCGACAAGGGGATCGAGCTTCCGGAGGGGGTGTCCCGTGGGAAGCTGATCGAGCAGTTGTTCGAGGAGTTCGTCGAGCCGCACCTGATCCAGCCGACGATCGTCAAGGACTACCCGATCGAGATCTCCCCCCTTGCCAAGCGCAAGCCGGGGAGCGACGACCTGGTCGAGCGGTTCGAGCTGTTCATCGGCGGGATGGAGGTGGCGAACGCGTTCACCGAACTGAACGACCCGCTCGACCAGCGGGCCCGGTTCGAGGCACAGGAGCGGCTGCGGGAAAGCGGGGACGAGGAGGCGCAGCGGATCGACGAGGACTTCCTGTTCGCCCTCGAGCACGGGATGCCCCCGACCGGTGGGATTGGGTTCGGGATCGACCGGTTGGCGATGCTGCTCACCGACTCGCCGTCGATCCGCGAGGTGATCCTCTTTCCCACCCTCAAGCTGCGGGACGAGGGAGGGAGGCGATGAACACCCGGGCCCGCGTCGTTCGTCTGGTCGATCGCCTGGTCGACGCCCTGATTCGCTGGGATGCTGAGACGCTGCAGGCGATCAGCGAGCATCCATTGCTCCGCCCCCTTGCCCGCGTGTTCCTCGTCGCCACCTACCTCGGGGACGGGTACCTGTGGGGCGGGCTCGCTCTCGGGCTGATCCTGTTCGGTCGGCCGATCGATCGCACCTACGTCCTGATCGGGCTTGCGATCTCGATCGTCAACATCGCAGTCTTCCGCATGTTTAAACTCATATTCGCCCGCGAGCGGCCGGTGTTCGTTGCCAATTCGCTCCGTTCCCGGATGATCGACTCTTACTCCTTCCCCTCCGGGCACGCCACCGTCTCGTTCGGACTCGCATGGATGATCGCGGTGTTCTATCCCCATCTTGGGATTCAGCTCGCCACCTATCTCGTCGCGATCACGATCGCGGTCTCGCGGGTGTACCTGAAGGAGCACTACCCCCTCGACGTCATCTGCGGTGCCATCCTCGGGTCGTTCGTCGCCGCGTACCTCGTTCCGATCTTTACTAAACTCTTTCTTTGAACTTTTCCCTCCTCATCCGGTAAAATCAAATGCGGTGCGTTGTTCCGACGCACGCGCAAGGGGGAACAATGAATCGATTCTTTTCCAAACGTGCTGCCGGCGCGAAGCGCTCGGCAATTCGGGAACTTCTTAAGCTCACGGAGAAGCCGGAGATCATCTCGTTCGCCGGGGGGCTCCCTGATCCGGAGACCTTCCCGCGCGAGGAACTGGCGCAGATCGCTGCTGATGAGCTCCGCAACCACTACGAGAACGTGCTCCAATACGGGGCGAGCGAGGGGAGTCTCACCCTGCGCAAGGCGTTCGCAAGCTGGATCAAGGGACACGGACTGAACGTCGGGATCGACGAGATGCTCGTCACCACCGCCTCCCAGCAGGGGCTCGACCTGATCGGGAAGGCGTTCATCGATGAGGGGGACGTGGTGTTCTGCGGCCTTCCCACCTACCTCGGAGCGATCCAGGCGTTCCGCCTGTTCCAGGCCGACTTGGTTGGGGTCCCGCTGGAGGAGGACGGGATGAACCTCGATGTCCTGGAAGAAAAGATCAAGCAGGCGCGGGCGGCGGGGAAGCGGATCAAGGGGCTCTACGTCATCCCCGACTTTCAGAACCCATCCGGGATCACGATGTCGCTTGCCAAGCGCAAGCGCCTCCTCGAGATCGCCCATCGCGAGGACTTCCTCATCTTCGAGGACGATCCCTATGGTCAGCTTCGGTTCGCCGGGGAGCGGCTCCCATCGCTCAAGAGCATGGATACCGATGGGCGGGTGATCCTCCTGTTCACCCTGTCCAAGATCCTCTCCGCCGGGCTGCGTCTCGCCATCCTCATCGCGGATGAGAAACTGATGGACGTGTTCGTGCGGATGAAGCAGGAATCGGACCTGTGCACCTCCAAACTGACCCAGCACCTGGCGGCCCGCTTCTTCCTCGATTTCGACATGGACGCCCATCTCGATCTCCTCCGCCGCCGCTACCGGGCCAAACGAGACGCGATGCTCGCCGCACTCGATCGCTACATGCCGGCCGAGGAGGGGATCAGTTGGACGCGGCCCGAGGGCGGGCTGTTCCTGTGGGTCAGGCTCCCGGAGTGGATCGACACCGAGGAGATGTTTCCCCGCGCGCTCGAAAGGAAGGTGGCGTATGTGATCGGGAGCGCGTTCTACGTCGACGGAAGCGGACGCAACGAGATGAGGTTGTGCTATTCCGTGGTTGACGAGGAGAAGATCTACGAGGGGATAAAGCGCCTCGCCGCGGTGGTGCGGGAGGAACTCGTCCGCCAGCGGGTCAGCGGGCCGGTGGGGTAACCGAATATCGTGGTTTCAACGCGATTGCGCTGCCAGCATTCCTGCTGGCAGCGCTTTCTCTTGCTACGTAAGAGGGCCCGACCGGCCGTTACCGCGGACCATGCTGTAGCGGCAGGCCGGGCTGATCTTTTTCTTACGTCAGGACCTCGGGAAGCCGGGAGATGAAGTTTCGCATCAGCCGAACCGTGTTCTCGAAGTCGTTCAGCCTTATCGTCGAGGTCGGGGAGTGGATGAACCGGCACGGGACGGAGACGACCCCGGACAGGATCCCCTCCCGGGTGAGGTGGATCGCCCCGGCGTCTGTCCCCCCGTAGGTGGGAAGCTTGTACTGATAGGGGATCGCCGCGGCATCCGCCACTTCCTCCAGCGCCGCGATGAGCTGGCGTGACACGATGATCGAGCGGTCGGCGACCGTGATCGCCGGGCCGCGTCCGAGCCGTACCGGCTGTGACTCCGCTGGGACCCCGGGCATGTCCGCCCCGATCGTCCCCTCGAGCGCGATCGCCAGGTCGGGATCGATCTGATACGCGGCGGTGCGCGCCCCGCGCAGCCCGACCTCCTCCCCGACCACGAACGCCAGGACGAGATCGACGTCCAGATCGTCATCCGCCAGGCGGCGCGCCGTCTCGATCATCACCGCGCACCCGGCACGGTCGTCGAACGCCTTTCCGGTGACGTATCCGTCGCTCAGCTCGATGAACGGGTAGTGGATCGTGAGCGGGTCGCCGATCCTGATCCCCATCTCCACCGCCTCCTCCCGAGAGGTCGCCCCGATGTCGATGAACATCTTCTCGAGCGGGATCGGCTGCTTCCGCTCCTCCTCGGTAAGGATATGGGGCGGGGCCGAACCGATCACCCCGTTCTGTTTCTTCCCCGATCGGGTGAGGATCTCCACCCGATGTCCGGGGACGATCCGCGCATCCCATCCTCCGATCGGGGTGAACCGCAGGTACCCCTTCTCGTCGATCCACTTCACCATGAACCCAACCTCGTCCATGTGGGCGTCGAGCATCACGGTGAAGTTCCCCTTCCCCTTCCGCACGGCGAACAGGTTCCCGAGGGTATCAACCCGAACCGAGTCCACATACGGGGAGACAAGGGCCTCGATCTCCGCCCGCACCTCGTCCTCGAACCCGGAGACCCCGAACGCGTCGGAGAGCCGCTTTAAGGAATCGATCCACTCCATACTTTCACCCTCCTCCTTTATAGGTAGGATAGTATAACCAATTTACGCGTTGACGGAAACGCCGATGCGGGTAAAATTAAATTCCCATCTAATCGCAAAAAGATGATTATTAAGGGAGGAGATATGTACGATTTAACGATCATCGGGGGCGGGCCGGCGGCGATGACCGCCGCGATCTACGCCGCCCGTAAGATGCTAAACGCGGTCGTGGTGACCAAGGATCAGGGGGGCCAGCTCCTCCTGACGCGGGAGATCGAGAACTGGCCCGGCACGATCAGCATCAGCGGGTTCGACCTCGTCCAGTCGTTCGTCAAGCACGTCGAGCGCTACGGGGTGGAGCAGCGGGTCGGCCGTCCGGTCACCGCAGTGCGGCGGGACGGGGAGGACTTCGTGGTGGAGATCGAGGGTGGGGATTCCGTCTCCGCGAAGGCGGTCCTGATCGCCACCGGGGGAAGAAGCCGGCCGCTGAACGTCCCCGGGGAAAAGGAGTTCACCGGCCGTGGGGTCTCCTACTGCGCCACCTGCGACGCCCCGCTCTTCTCCGGAAAGCCGGTGGCGGTGATCGGGGGCGGGAACTCGGCGTTCGAGGCGGTGATCGACCTTCTTCCGATCGCAACCGAGATCCACGTCGTCGACGTCGCCGATCACTGGTTCGCCGACCCGATCCTGCAGGGGCAGGTCCTCGGGGTCGACAAGGTCCATACCTACCAGCAGCACAAGGTGGTCGAGGTAAAGGGGGACAAGTTCGTGAACGGCCTGGTGATCGAGGACATGAAGACCGGGGAGAAGAAGGAGCTCCGCGTCGACGGGGTGTTCATCGAGATCGGCCTGATCCCGAACTCCGATTTTCTCACCGGGTTCGTTGAGATCAACAAGCGGGGAGAGGTCGTGGTCGACGAGGAGATGCGCACCTCGGTTCCGGGCGTGTTCGCCGCCGGAGACGTGATCAACCGGACCGACAAGCAGGTCGTGATCGCCGCCGGCCAGGGGGCGAAGGCGGCCCTGTCCGCCTATCGCTACCTGGTGGAAGGGAACCGGCTCGAGGACCGGGGGAACATCGCTCCCCCTCCTCCGCCGCCGGAGGAGAAGAAGTCCGGTCTGTTCATTCCGCCGCGCAAGGAGTGAGCGACTCTTTGAACTCCGCCCGGCCGTCCTTCCAGACGGTCGGGCGTTCTCTTTGTCACAGGAACCTGGCGGCGAACAGCGCGAATATCCCGAGTCCCCAGCAGTAATAGGCGAAATATCCCAGGCGTCCGTTCTGGAGCAGGCGCAGCAGCCAGCGCAGCGCGACGATCCCGGTCACCAGCGCCAGAAGGCTTCCCACCAGGTAGGGGCCGAGCAGGGAGATGCCGATCTGCTGCTGGTGGATCTTCAGCACTTCCATGAGCATCGCCCCGAGGATCGCCGGGACGGCGAGGAGGAATGAGAACTCGGCCGCCAGTTTCTGCTCCAGCCCGAGGAGGAGTCCGGCTCCGATGGTGAACCCGCTGCGGGAGATCCCGGGGAAGATCGCGAGTCCCTGCATCGTTCCGATGAGAAGCGCGTCCCGAATGCGCATCTCCTCAAGGCTGCGGTTGTTTGCGGCGCGACGACCGGCGAAGAACAGGAGCACCCCGGTGATCAGGAGGCTTATCCCGACGGCCGATGCGGAGGTGAACGCCTGCTCGATCTGACGCTGCAGGAGCAGCCCGATGAGGGCGGTGGGGATCGTCCCGATCAACAGCAGACCCCACAGGCGCATCCCATCGTCCCTCTCTCGGTTCGACATCCTGATTGGGACGACATAGCTCAGCGGGGCGCGCAGCAGTTGGACCACGCGGGCACGGAAGACCCACAGGACCGCGAGCAGAGTGGCGAAGTGCACTGATGCGTCGAGCAGCAGGAGCTTTTCCGGTCCCAGCTGCGGCTGTTGCCAGAACACCTGAAGCAGGACGAGATGGCCGGAGCTGCTGATCGGGAGGAACTCCGTCAACCCCTGAACGATCCCCAATACGATGACAAAGAGCCACATGCCCGCTAGCATAGCCCCGCTCGGACCGGTCCGCAACCCCTGCGGTTGTGTCCGGCATCCGGTTCGGGCTATCCTGGCATCCGGGAGGAAGGGGAAGGATGGGGCACATCGTTTCGGTCATCGTCGGGATCGTAGATAAAATGGGTTATCTCGGCATCGTGGCCGCGATGTTCCTCGAAAGCTCGTTCTTCCCGTTTCCGAGCGAGCTCGTGCTCCCGCCGGCCGGGTACCTCGCGAGCCAGGGGAAGATGGAGCTGTGGGCCGTCGTCCTGCTCGGGACCCTCGGCGCGATCCTCGGGGCGCTGTTCAATTATTGGATCTCGCTTGCACTCGGCCGGCCACTGATCCTCCGGTTGGGCCGTTACTTCGGACTCACCGAGAAGGCGTATATCCGGGCGGAGGGGTTCTTCCGCCGCCACGGCGAGATATCGACGTTCGTCGGGCGGCTCATCCCCGGCCTCCGCCAGTACATCTCGCTTCCCGCCGGGCTGGCCCGCATGTCGATCCCCAGGTTCCTCCTGTTCACCGGGCTCGGGGCCGGGATCTGGGCGAGCGTCCTTGCCCTCGTCGGTTACGTCATTGGAAACAACCAGGAAGCTGTCAGAAGCTCCCTGCACCGGATCACGATCTACACCGGGATCGCCGTCGTGATCCTGATAGGTGCCTACGTCGTCCTTTACCGCCACCGGAGGAAGCAACAGTAGGAGATTCACCCCCAGCTGAGCCGCTCCGCCGCCTTCACGGTGTTTTCCATAATCATCTTTCAATGAGAAGTCTCTTGACGCTCCGCTGCGGAAGAGGATATAACTGTCATGGAGGAATGTCCCGATGAACGAACAACCGGCCACCAAGGACGATCTGAAACAGTTTGAGGAGAGGCTCAGCGCGGAGATCAGAGCCAATGCGTCCAAAATCGACGCCAACGCCAAGAAGATCGATACTATCGTCGAGAGACTCGATGCCAACAGCAGAAAGATTGAGTCTAACGCTGAAAAGATCGAAGCGAACGGGAGAGCGATCCGACAGCTAACGCACGAGGTCGTCGAGATCAAGGCGCGGCTCGATCAGACCATCACCCGGGACGAGTTCAAGGCCTACTTCGATGAGATCATCACCGGCCAGGACGAGATGATGAAGATTCTTGTCCAACTGAACCAGGAGCGGACGGCGACGAACACGCGCCTGGACCGGGTGGAAGCCGACGTGGAGAAGAACAAACGCGACATCAAGAAGATAAAGAGCAAGTTGGCGATGCCCTGATCGTACGATCAGGGCACGTAACCACATGTATAGAATTAGGTCTTATAATCTGACAGTTAAATTACACTTAGTTTTTTATGTGTGTCATTGTAGGACCTAACCCCGACGAACGCGCAACAGCCACACCTCCGTCAAGTAAACATTCTACTTGATCAGGAGCTACCCGTCACTGTATAAAATTCAATGGTAGACCCCGCACTGTCTGCCTCTCATTCTTTGCTTCCGTCAGTAAACCTGGAAATTTTGTTAAGCTTGAGG
>JAGGSO010000047.1 GCA_021159055.1 Candidatus Bipolaricaulota bacterium
TCGGGGAAGCGGCGCGGCCGGTCCGACGGCGCGGAGCCCGGGTCGGGGACGCAGTATGTGTCACCGGCGATCTCGGCCGCACCCAGGCCGCCCTGCGGCTGTACGCCGCCGGTGACCTCGCAGCGGCCGACGAGCTATTCGCGTTCTCCCCCCGGGTCGAGTGGGGGCTCCGCCTCGCTCCGTACGCCACCAGTATGATCGATATCTCCGACGGCCTCGCCCACAGCCTCCACCTCCTGGCACAGGAGAGCGGGGTCGGGTTCGAGATCGACGAGCCCCTCCTCCCGGTGTCCACAGCGGCGACACAAGGGATCCCCCGTGCCGAACTGAGGGAGGCAATCCTGTTCGGGGGGGAGGACTACGAACTCCTGTTCACTGTCCCCAAGGAAGCGATCGCTGCTATTCCACCTACGGTTCGCTTCTCCGTGATCGGGAATGTGACGGAGGCAGGCGTACGCGCAAACGGGCACGCGCTCCCCGACACCGGATACGAGCATTAGACAAGGAGATGATGGAGATGAAACGCAGACTGTTTGCGCTCCTGCTGGTCGGATTGCTGGTGCTCGGGGCGGTCGCCCAGGGGAAGGAGACCCTCGTGGTCTACACCTATGACAGCTTCGTCTCCTGGGGGCCGGCCGCGCGGATCGAAACGGAGTTCGAGGCGCAATACGGCTGTGACCTTCAATTCGTCGCCGCCGGTGGGGCGAAGGCCACCTTGTCCCGCCTCCTCGCGGAGCGGGAAGCCGGAGAAACCCCAGCCGACCTGTTCATGGGGGAGCTGAACGACCTCCCCCGCATAACCGCTTACGACCTGTTCCTTCCGGTCGATCCGGCCGGGATCCCCAACCTGAAGGCGGTTCCGGACGAGTATTCCTCCCTTCTCGCCGTCGGGCTCGTTCCGTACGAATACGGCTACATCACCCTCACCTATGACTCCAACCGCATGGATCCGGACGATCTTCCCCCTGACCTCGCATCCCTGACCGCTCCGCAATACGCCGACAAGCTCGTGTGCGAGGACCCGCGCACCTCTTCGACCGGGTTCTCGTTCCTCCTGTGGACGATCGCGGAGTTCGGGGAGGACGGATACCTCGATTTCTGGCGGCGGCTCGATCCGTCGATACTGACCGTAACCCAGGGATGGAGCGCCGCGTGGAGCCTCCTCACCCACGGGGAGGCGCCGCTCATGGTGAGCTACTCCACCGACACCGCATACGCCGCGCTGTCCGGAGATGAGCTCCGCTACCGCGCCTACGCCCCGGGCGGGGAGGGATATCGGACGGTGTACGGGATCGGGATCGTAAACGGGACGCATCACCGCGAGTTGGCGGAGGCGTTCATCGACTTTCTCCTCTCCCCCAAGGTGCAGGGGCTCCTCCCAGGGACCGAGGTGATGTTCCCGATCAACCCGGATGCCCCGATCCCGCCGGAGTTCGCGGAATACGCGATCGTTCCGACCCACCCGCTCTTCCTCCCTCTGGCCGAAGTGGGGGAGAAGGCGGAGGGATGGCTCGACGCGTGGGCGCGGGTGATGACGCGACGGTGATCGGGCGGGCGGTCCTCTATCTGATCCCGATCGCGTTCCTCGGGATCGGGTTCTACTACCCGCTTGGGGTCGTGCTGCGGGACGGGCTCGCTCCCGGGCCGCTGCGCGCCGTGCTGACCGATCCCTACTTCCTCCACCTGATCGCGTTCACCCTCAAGCAGGCGGCGATCAGTACCGCCCTCAGCCTCGCACTCGGGCTCCCCGGCGCGTACCTCCTCGCCCGGTATGAATTTCCGGGTCGGCGAGCAATCCGCGCCCTCACTGCCGTCCCGTTCGTCCTCCCCGCGATCACGGTCGGGCTCGGATTCATCCTGTTCTTCGGCGGGAACGGGGTCCTCAACCGGTTCCTGATGTGGGCCTTTCACCTCCCGTCCCCGCCCCTCCACCTCCTCTACTCCCTCACCGGGATCGTCCTCGCACACGCGTTCTACAACGCTCCGATCGTGATGCGGACGGTGGGAGCGGCATGGGAGGGGATCGACCCGAGCTTCGCGGAAGCGGCGGCGGCGCTCGGGGCGGGGCGGTGGCGCCGCGCCCTCGGGATCACCCTACCGCTTCTGTCCCCAGCGATCATGAGCAGTGCCGCCCTCGTGTTCGTGTTCACCTTCCTCTCCTTCCCCATCGTCCTCGTCCTCGGCGGGGCCCGCTATGCCACGATAGAGGTTGGGATCTACACCCTCGTCCGCACCCTCCTCGACTTTCCCCGCGGGGCGGCGCTGATCGTGGTCGAGACCGCGATCTCACTTGGGTTCTCCTATCTCTACCTGCGGGCCGAGGGACGGTTCGCCGTTCCCGTCCAGGGGGAGAGGAAGGCGCCCCGGATCCCGTTCTTTCGCAGGGGGAGATGGGGGGAAAAGTCCCTCCTCGCTGGATATGCAGTCGCAATCGGGGTGTTGTTCCTCGGGCCGATCGGAGCGGTGATCGCCGACTCGTTCCGCGGGGAAGCCGGCCCGACCCTTTCCCACTACCGCGCCCTCGTCTCCCTCGGCTACAATCCGTTCCTCGGCACCTCGCCATTGCACACGATCCTGACCAGCCTGGAGATCGCCGGGATCGCCACCGGGATCGCCGTCCCGCTCGGAGCGTTCGTGGTGCGGATCGCGACCGGGAGGTTCCCCTCCCGTCGCATCGCGGAGACAGTCCTGATGGCGCCGCTTGCCGTCTCATCGGTAGCGGTCGGGTTCGCCATCCTGCGCGGCTTCTCCCGCCCGCCGTTCAACAGCATTGGACCAGTCCTCACCATCGCCCTCGCCCACGCGATCCTGATCTACCCCCTTGCCGGGCGCGTCCTCCGTCCGGTGGTGGAAGGGCTGGACCCGAACCTGATCGCAGCGGCGCGGGGGCTCGGCGCAGGTCCGATTCGGGCGTTTTTTGAGGTGGAGCTCCCGCTGATCTCCCGCGGGGTGATGACCGCAATCGTCTTCTCGTTCGCCCTCAGCATGGGGGAGATGTCGGCGACGATCATCCTCATGCGGCCAGGAACAGCGACGATCCCGGTTGCGGTATACAGCCTCCTCTCCGCCCGCCAGTTCGGCCCGGCAAGCGCGATGGCCTCACTCCTGATCGGGGTGACCGCGGTCGCGTTCCTTGCCTTCGAGCGGGTCGGAGAGGGATTAGGAGAAGGGTAGATGGAGCGGCTCGAGGTGATCGACCTGGAAAAATCGTTCGGGCGGACCCGCGCCCTCGCCGGGGTCAGCTTCTCCGTGGAGCAGGGAGAGCTCCTCGCCCTGCTCGGCCCGTCCGGGTGTGGGAAGACCACGTGCCTGCGGCTGATCGCCGGGTTCGAGCGCCCGGACAAGGGCGATATCAGGATCGACGGGGCCTCCATCCTCGGCCTTCCCCCGGAGCGGCGGGGGATCGGGTTCGTCTTCCAGCACTACGCCCTGTTCCCGCACATGACCGTCGCCAAGAACATCGCCTATGGGATCAGATTCCGTTCCGGGATCGACGTACGCGCGCGCGTCGGCGAGCTCCTCTCCCTCGTCCACTTGGAGGGGCGCGCCGACCGCCGTCCCGCCGAGCTCTCCGGCGGGGAACGACAACGGGTCGCTCTCGCCCGTGCCCTCGCTCCCTCCCCCCGCCTTCTCCTTCTCGACGAGCCGCTCTCGGCCCTTGACGCCGCCCTGCAGGAGGAGCTCCGGAGGGAACTTCGCCGCATCCAGCGCGCATTTTCACTCCCCACGGTCTACGTC
>JAGGSO010000048.1 GCA_021159055.1 Candidatus Bipolaricaulota bacterium
CTCCCCGGCGCCCGAGATCACCCCACCGCCTCAGGTGACCGACCTCACATCCGTCCTGACCGGGGGGGATTTCTCCCCGCAGGCGGTTGCCGCACTCCTCGGGATCGACCAGAACCTCGTCGGAACACTCGTGATCAGATCGCGGGGTGAGGAGCTGCGGCTCCTCCTCATCCGTCTTGAGGCCGGAGTGCGGAACGGCCTGTTCGGGGAGGATCTGCTAGCCAGCATCGATCCGCTCATCGGAACAGGGGCGGTGATGGTGTGGGCCCTCTCCCCGACCGGGGCACAGTTCTCCCCGTGGCGATTCTACATCCAACAGGGCGGGACGAACTATGTCTTCTTCAGTCCCTCCTCGTTTGCCGCCCTCACCCCCGGATTCCTCGACACAAAACGGGTCGAGCCCGGGACGATCGCCGCCGGGGTGATCAAGCTTCCCAAGGGAGTCAAGCGCGACGCCGTTTTCTCGGTCTACTACGGAACTTCCAAGGTCGATTTCGCACCGCTGCCGTGAAACTGATCCTCGCCTCGTCCTCGCCGCGGCGGATCGAGCTATTATCCCGGATTACCTCGAATTTCATCGCCATCCCGAGCGACGTCGACGAGTCCACGTCCGGCCCGCCGGAGGCCCGGGTCCTCGCCCTCGCGCGGGCGAAGGCGGAGTGGGTGGCGAGGCGGCATCACGGCCTGGTGATCGGGGCGGACACGATCGTCGTCCTCGACGACGAACCTCTGGGAAAGCCCGCGTCCCGGGCCGCAGCGCGGGAGATGCTCGCGAGATTGAGCGGGAGGTCGCACCGTGTCCTCACCGGTCTCCACGTCGTCTCCACGTTCACCGGCCAGTGGCAGGAATCGTGCGAGGAGACCGAGGTCGTCTTCCGGGAGCTGGCCGACGAAGAGATCGAGTGGTACCTGGACACGGGCGAGTACACGGACAAGGCCGGAGGGTACGGGATTCAGGGGAAGGGGGCGATCTTCGTGGAGAAGATCCGCGGGGACTACTTCAACGTGATGGGCCTCCCCCTCTGTCGCCTCTACCTGATGCTGCGCTCCCTCGGCTACCGATTGCCCCGCGGCCCGGCCGACGGATAGAATCTGCGAAAAGGAGGTCAAATGGCGCAGGGAAAGAAGCTATCGATCATCGATCTGCAGAGGATGAAACAGGAGGGGGAGAAGATCGCGTGGATCACCGCGTACGATTACCCGACCGCCCAGTTCGCCGCGGCGGCGGGGATGGACATGCTCCTCGTCGGGGACTCCCTCGGGATGTGCGTCTACGGGTACGAGAGCACCGTGCCGGTGACGATGGATCAATGCATCGTCCACTGCCAGGCGGTCCGGCGCGGAGCGCCGAACACGTTCGTCCTCGGAGACATGCCGTTCATGAGCTATCAGGGAAGCGACGCCGAGGCGGTAAAGAACGCGGGGCGGTTCATCAAGGAGGCCGGGGTCGACGGGATCAAGCTCGAGGGCGGGAAGCGCGTCATCAGCCGGATCAAAGCGATCCTCGACGCCGGGATCGTCGTCTGCGGCCACATCGGGCTCACTCCGCAGAGCTCGGGGCAGCTCGGCGGGCACAAGGCGCAGGGGCGCACGGTCGCCTCGGCCAAGCTTTTGATCGAGGACGCCCTGGCGATCGAGGAGGCCGGAGCGCAGATGCTCCTCCTCGAGGCTGTCCCGCCCGAGGTCGCCGGGTTCATCGCGAAGAAGCTCTCCATCCCGGTCTTAAGCATCGGCGCCGGCCCGTACTGCGACGGGCAGCTCCTCATCGTCTCCGATCTGATCGGCCAGTTCCAGGCGTTCACCCCGAAGTTCGTGAAGAAGTACGCCAACGTCGCGCAGGTGGTGACCGATGCCCTCTCCGCGTACATCGACGACGTCAAGGCGGGGAGGTTCCCGGCGGACGAGCACTGCTACCACATGCTCAAGGGAGAGAAGGAGAAGTTCGAGGAGTTGATCAAGGACTATGAGTGACCTGAAAGATCGCCTCACGATCCCGCCCGAGAATCTGGAAGAGATAAACCGGGCGATCCTCGATCCGAAAAATGAGATCGTAAACGAATTCCTCGCGATCGTCTCCCGTTACGGGACCCCGGAGGAGATAAACGCGAAGGCGGCCGAGGCGCGCGCGCTACCGAACCTCCTTCGCCGCCTGGAGGAGATCGGCTCCCCCTATCTGAAGGATCTCGAGTGGCTGACCAAGGCCCGCGACGAGGGGGCGTTCGTCTCGATCTCCGAGTTCCGGCGCAAGGTCCTCGGAAATCGGGCCGATTCGATGAGCTTCAAGGACGACTACGCCGTCACCCTGGAGATAAGCGCGCTTCAGTTCTTCCCCTGGCTGATCTCCGAGGCGAAACACGCGATCGAGCACCGCGAGGTGATGCCCGGCCGCTACATCCGCGTTCGCAGCATGCGCGAGCAGGTGGAGGACAACGGTGACACCCTCGCCGTTGCTGCTGCGATGCAGATCGTCGGGGCGAGCTACGTCGAGACCCTCGACACCAAGGGGACGGACGGCTCGAACATCCACCTCGGCGGGCCGGAGACGATCACCGGCTACTTCGGCGGGGTCGGGCAGCCGAACGAGCACGCCCTGCAGTGGGTCGACGAGTTCCTCCACTACTACACGACCTACGGGATAAGGCAGGTATTGAACATCAACCCCGGGACCGTCCTCCTCGGCTACTTCCTCCACAAGCTCGGGATCGACGTCGAGTTCAAGATCTCGGTCTACATGGGGAACGACAATCCCTACGCCGCTCTGTGGACCCTGATCGGGGCGAAGCTCTTCGCCCGGGCCGACGGGACGACATCGCTCGTCGGGTTCAACTGGTCGAACTCGGTGAACAACGAGACGATCGAGAAGACCGCCCCGATCCGCCGCGCGCTCGGGTTCGAGGACGTCGTCCGGTTCGAGCATCACATCACCGAGACCTACAAGTCGATCGTGATCCAGCCGTACGATCGGACCGAGGAGCTCGTGGCCCTCGCCGACCACGTGAAGAACATCTCGGCCAAGCACGAGGGGGCCGGGCCGGAGGTCGACGCGCAGCGGGAGCATCCATCCGATATCCTCGAGTACTTCCTCACCAAGGAGGAGATCGAGGAGAAGGGGCTGATGCCCTACCTTGAGCAGAACTACCTCGACAAGCACGCAGCGGTGAACCGGACCGCGGCCGCCCTCACCGAGAAGGGGCTTTCGTTCATCGCGGCGGGGAACCTCCACCGCTAGCTCAGATAGCCGAGCCCCCGCAGCCGCCGCTTCAGCTCCTCTTCGTCGGCGGCTGATGCCTCCACAGTCGCCGCGCCGCCGGGGAGGTCGAGATCAGAGAACCGGGGAGGATGGGCAGTCACGTATCCCTGCAAGTAGGCGTCGTCCCAGAGGCGTCCGTCCATGTAGCGCGGGATCTCGCAGCCGAGGAGGTAGAGGAGGTTGGGAGCGAGGTCGATCAACTGGGCTCCCTCGATTCTCGTCCCCGCTTGGAACGGCTTCCCTATCCCGATCATGATCCCGTCCATGCGGTGGTTGGCGCGGAGGAGGGGGCGGTCGAACAGGCGGTTCGAGTAGAACCCGGACGCCCCGGTGGCGATCGTGCGCAGGTCCTTGGGGATGAACATGATGTCCGGCGCCTCCTCCAAATGGGGACCGGAGTAGACCTCCTCCCGACGGTACGCCTCCCCGAGGAGCGGCTCGCCGGTATCCGGGTTTACTACGGAGTTCAACCGTTCGATCAGCTCATCCACGAGGGAGTCCCGCTCCGCCTCGGGGACGATCCCGTGCGGTTCACGCCCGCGCAGGTTGACGATCACGTGTCCGATATCGGCGCGGGAGTAGGCGCGCGTCCTGCCCCAGTCGATGTCGGAAAACGAGAGGAACAGCGCCCCGATCGCGCGGGCGATCACGCTGTCCCCGACGGCATCGACGAACGAGTTCGCCAGCCCAAGCCGGTAGGCGAACGGATAAAGCGCCAGTCCAAGCGACATCAGTCGCCGCTGGGTGAACCCGGCGCGGAACATCGCGCGCTTAAGCCTCCCTCCGAGCCCGCCCCGCAGCTGGAGGTAGCCCTCCTGCCACAGCCAGGTGTTGACCGAGAACGTGTACTCTTCCGGCCCCATCCCATGGTCAGAGATGAACACGACCGTCGCCCCCATCCCACGCGCCGTCTCCACCAGCTCCCCCACCAGCCGGTCGACCTCGCGGAATACGGTGAGAACCGGGTCGACCCCGTTCCGCACCATGCCCCACAGGTCGTGCTGCGCCTTGTCCGTTGTCTGGAGGTGGAGCACGAACAGGTCCCAATCGTGATTGGTCATGAAATAGCGGGCGGCGGCGGCCCTGCCGCGCGCGCTCGTGAGCAGCTCCTCCACCTTGGCGCGGACGGTGAACCGATGGGCGCACTCCGGGAAGAACCGGTACCCGGGCGCGGCACGGCGCAGCTCGGCGTACGCGGCCTTGGGGTAAGTGGGGGCCGGGTCGGACCGCGGGGTGAGCATCCCCGGCACGATCACCCCGTTCACGACGCGGGGCGGATAGGTGACCGGAATCCCGATGCTGATCACCTTGCGCCCCTGGGCGCTCGCGAGCTCCCACACCGTGGGGACAGCGATGTCACGGGAGTCGACCACCCGAAATCCGTACCCACCGGGCTTTTGCTTCGTCCATCCGAATATCCCGTGCTTCCCCGGATTGACCCCGGTCTGGAAGCTCGACCACGCCGGCCCGGTCAGGGGCGGAATGACGCTGCGCAGCTCCCCGATCGTCCCAGCCTGCACGTACTCCCGCAGGTGGGGGAGCTCCCCTGCGGCGATCCACGGGTCGATCACCGGGAATCCGACCCCGTCCAGTCCGACCACGAACACCTTGTTCATCCCAGCACCTCTTCGTACACCTCGACCAGTCGCTTCCCCACCGCCGCCAGGGAATGTTCCGCCACGAACGGGTAATCCGCAACCGTTCCCTCTTCGAGCGCGGCCCTGATTGCGGCCGTGAACTCGGGCACGTCCCGACCGCGCTGGATCCCTTCCCAACCGCGGTACACGGGAAGGTCACGCACGACGAGCGGCATCCCCACCGCGGCCGCCTCGAGGACGGCGAGGCCAAGGGATTCCCCATGCGAGGGGTGGAAATAGACGTCGCTCCCGTTGTACGCTGCCTCGGGTTCCGGGATGTAGCCGAGGAACCGGACGTTCCTCGGCCTCCGCCGGAGCGCGGCATCAAACCGCGGGCTGAAGTAGAAAAACCGGCTCGGTCGCGGACCAGCCCACAGGAATTGATACTCCGGGAGTGCCTGCGCGACGCGGAAGAAGTCCTCCACCCCCTTGAGCGGGATCACCTGCCCCACCGACAGGACGGTCGGGCAGTCGAGGCCGTATCGAGCCCGGAACTCCCGCCGTCGATTCGGATCGCGGACGAACCGGGCCAGATCGACCCCGCTCGACACGACGTGGATCGGGGTCGAACCGACGAGCGGGATCAACTCCTCCTGTGCCGGCGCGGACGGGACGATCACCGCGTCGACATGACGGACCAGACGGCGCAGGTGGGTGCGGTAGGCCGGGCCGATGATCCCGGGGAATGAGAACGCGCCGCGCAGCAGGCTGGGGAGGGAATGAATGCTCACCACCACCCGCCTCCCCTTCCGCCGAGCCGCGTCCGCGTAGTGGAGGGAGCGGGGGCCGATCCACTGCAGGTGGAGGAGGTCGTATTCTGCGCGCGGGTCGGTCGTCACCTCGATCCCACGGTGCTTCAGCCCCTGGATCTGATTGTTGGTCGCCGCCCCGATCCCGGAGCGGTCGACGAGGCCGTGGATCTCAAGGTAGACGCATACTTTGATGTTCGTTCCTTTCTAGATCGACTCCGCCCGGATGAGCTCAAGCACGAGTTCGAGCGCGGCCGCGGCGGAACTCGCCTTGTTCTCGACGCGGGTCCCGCTCCAACGGAAGCGGCGGCACTGCGCACCGCGCGGCCCCTCGACCCCGATGTACACGAGCCCGACCGGCTTGTCCGGCGTTCCCCCGCCCGGCCCGGCGATCCCGGTGATTCCGACCCCGATGTCGCTCTTGAGCAAGACACGGGCGCCGTGGGCCATCGCCCGCGCTGTCTCCTCGCTCACTGCCCCAACCGTCGCGAGAACCGTCCCCGGGACCCCGAGGAGGGCCTCCTTCACGTCGTTCTGGTAGGCGATCACCCCGCCGCGGAAGTAGTCCGATGACCCGGGGACATCGGTGATCCTGCTTCCGAGCAGCCCGCCGGTGCACGACTCAGCGACCGCGATCGTCAGTCCTCGCGTTCGCAGAATCTCTCCCAATTTTTCTTCCGGCTTCATATCTCTATTGTCCAACCTCCCCTTCCTCACGGCAAGGGGAGGCGGCCGTCGGGCACAGATCGCACAGCGGGCAGGAGCTGCACTTTGGCCGCCGCGGGGAACAGAGTTCGCGCCCGAGGCGGATCAGACCGAGGTGGAGCTGGGCCATCAGGGCAGGATCCGGAGGGAGGAGCGCGTTCATCTTCGCGTGCGGATCCTCCCTCGGACCGACCAGCCCGAGGCGGCGGGTGACGCGGGCGATGTGGGTGTCGACCGGGAAGTACGGCTTCCCGAACGAGAACAGAAGGACGATCCCGGCGGTCTTGCGCCCGACCCCGGGGAACGACAGGAGCCAGCTCAGCGCCGCATCGAGCGGAAGCTCTCCGAGGAAGGAAAGATCGAGTTTTCCCCGCTCGGCAGCGATCCGCGCGAGGACCTGCTTGATCCGCTCCCCCTTTCGGTGATGCAGCCCGCCGACCCTGATCGCCGCGGCGATCTCCTCCGGGGAGGCGTCCTTCACCGCCGCGAGCGATCCAAAGCGCTCCATCAGCGCGGCGTACGCCCGGTCGCGGTTGCGGTCGTTCGTGTTCTGGGACAGGATCGTTAGCACGAGCTCCTCCACCGGGTCGCGCCGTGTGACCTCGATCGACCCGTAGCGGTCGCGCAGTCTGGCCGCGATCTCCGTTATCTTGGCGGCTGGCTTCATTCTCCCAGCTTCACCTCCGCTCCGGCCGGGGCGTAGCGGAGGACCGCCTCGGGGAAGGCGGTGATCGAGGTATAGAGCCAGAACTGCCCCGCGCGCCGCTCCACTCCGACCCGGAGGCAGTGATAGAACTCGTAGAACACGCCGAACCCCGGGTTCGCGATCTTCCCCGCCCTGTACCCGCTGCTCAGGATGAGCCCCCAGCCCGATTTCTTAAAAACATCTGCACCGGCGCACGAGGCCATAACTATTTATCCCCGAGATCG
>JAGGSO010000049.1 GCA_021159055.1 Candidatus Bipolaricaulota bacterium
GGATAGGTGTGAGCCACCTTCTCCCCCGATCCAGTGGTCCCGTCCCCGAACGTCCACTGGTAGGAAGTGATCTCCCCATCCGGATCAGTCGATCCGGAGGCGTCAAACAGGACGGCATATGGCCCGTCCCCGGGGGAGTAGGTGAATTGGGCGATCGGCCCTTCCGCGGCGAAGGCACCAACAACCGCTGTCAGCAGGATCAGAATCGTGATTCCAAACGCACGCAGCATATACTTTCTCACTCCTTTCAAACCAGGTATGTCTCCCCGTCGCGGCATATGATCGCCCCGGGAATCGGGGATGGAACCCCGCCGATGTGGGTCACCATAACTACACCTGCGGAGGCGCGGGCGATTCGGGTCACCGTTCGCGAATCGAGGTGGCCGGGATCGTCGGTCGGGACAGGATGGGTGAGTTCGGTGATCACCACGTCCGCCCCGGCGACGAGGGAATAAAGCTGGGGACAGTCCCCGGTGTCACCGGTGTAAGCAACCTCACGTCCGTCGACCGATAACCGATACCCATACGCATCCAGGCCGAAGTGCTCCATCCGCACTGCGGTGAACTCCAACCCACCGGCGCGGTATTCCCCGTCCGCACCGACCTCCACGTACTTGAGGATCAAATCGGGAGCGAGCCCCTTCCGGACCAGCTCCGGCCAGGCGAGGGCGGAGAGCTGTTCCGTCCTTTTCTCGAGCCCGCGGGGGCCGATCATGTACAGCGGCCGGTCGCGGTGGAGGGTGAAGTGATACAGGAGAAGGAGAAACGGAATCCCGAACGAGTGATCCGCGTGGAAGTGGGAGATGAAGACGTAATCGATCGCGGCGATGTCCGCTCCCACCTTGTGAAGCTGGAACAGAGCCGTCGGAGGAAGGTCGAGGAGGATCCGCCCGTCAAGCAGGATCGAGCTCCACAGCCTCCCCTCCCCAAACGCCGCCCCCGAGCCGAGGCAGGTTACGGCGAGCTGAGCCATTCCCTAGCTCAACGCCCGATCCGTCTCCCGCAGGCGGCGGGCAAGCTCCTCCAGCATTCCGAGCGCGACCTCAGGGTAGGCGGCGATCAGCCCCTTCATCGCCCACGGGGACAGGACGAGGCAGCGCGTATCCTCGGTGGCGATCACGTCCGCCGAGCGGGGAGCACCGTCGAGCAGGGACATCTCCCCGAAGAACGCCCCTTCCCCCAGCTTGGCCAGACGCTCTTCCCCGCGGCGCACTTCGGCCGCACCGGAGAGGATGAGGTAGAACCCAACCCCGGTGTCTCCCTCGGAGACGATCTTCGTACCCGCCTTGAACTCCTTGTCCGTCGCCGACTTGAGGATCGCTTTGAGCCCGCGGTCACTCAGCCGCGAGAAGAGCGGTACCCGCTTGAGAAGGACGATGGTATCCTGGTTGATCATGTTTCCCCCTTGTCGATCGATATCTTGACGTTCCAAAGCATGATATAATAAGCAACGGACGATTTGCAAGCCAAGAGGAGAGCCGATGTCTTGGAGCACCACCCTTAAGAACCGCCAGTTGATCAGGTCGCAGCTCGCTGCCGGGGAGGAAATCGCGGTCATGTTCAGCGATATCCGCGGTTTCACCGAATACACGGCAGCAGCGGGCGACCGGGCCGCATGGCGCCTCGCCCGGTTCCATGAAACCTTGCTGCGGAATGAGATCGAAGGGCATAACGGGGTCCTGGTGAAGACGCTCGGAGACGGGGTGATGGCTGCGTTCGGGGAGTTGCGGGACGGCGTTGCGGCAGCGGTCGCAATCCAACGGGCGATCCGGGCGAAGAACGACGAGCTGGAGACCAGACCGATCGAAGTGGGGATCGGGCTGGCGAGTGGGATTCCGGTTATGACGGAGACCGACTTGTTCGGAAACTCGGTCAACCTCGCCCAACGCCTGTCCGCTATGGCCAAGGGAGGACAGATCATCGTCACCAAAAAGATCAAGGAGGCCGTCCCGCTCAAGGAAGGGTTGCGCTACATCCCGCTCGGGAGGAGGGAGATCAAGGGGCTGGGGGAGGAGGAGCTCTACGAGGTTGCGTGGATGGCGGAGCTTTTCCGCATCTCGGACGCGCACGATCGCATAACCATCGTCCTCACCGCCCGCGGGACGGTGGTGGTGGAGATGGCGAAGGGAGCACGCCAGGTTACGGGAAAGAAGCATCTCCCCTTTTTCCGATTCCGGCGCACCCGCAAGGCCGATCCCCCGCAGGCCTCCCGTGAGTACCCGGCGGCGGAGGTGGCCGCATCCCTCCACCGCCGCACCCTCACCCTCCGGTTGGGTGGAAAGAGGAGCATCCGGCTGCGCGGGGTCGATCCAGCCGCGGCGCGGGAGTTCATCGAGAGCCTCCATCGCCTCGCCGCTGGAAACTAATCCTTCCCCTCCGGGTTAGATAGGGCAGCTCACGATACGGAGGTACCGCCATGAAACGCGCCCTGGTCTTCTTGTTTGCAGCGTTGATCCTGCTATCGGTTTGCTCAATCGGGATGGGGGACGGGATGATCCTCCCCGACCATCCCGACCGCGGTTGGCTCTCGGTCACCTACCACCACGTCACAGTGTCAGTGAAGGACGGGATCGTGGTGACCCACGTCGACCAGGAGTTCCGTAACGACACCTCACACCCGATCGAGGGCGAGTACGTTTTTCCCCTCCCGCCCGGAGCGGTCGTCTCCGACTTCGCCATGTGGGCAGACGGGAAAAAGCTGGAGGGAAAGGTGCTCGCCGCCGATGAGGCGCGGGAGATCTACGAGGATTACGTGCGCCGCACCCTGGATCCGGCTCTGCTCGAGTACATCGGCAGAGATACCATCTCCGCCCGGGTCTTCCCGATCCCCGCGGGGAAGACGCGTCGGATCGAACTCACCTACACCGAGATCCTGAAGGCGGAGTCCGGGATCTACCGCTACCGCTACCCTCTCGACACCGAACGGTTCTCCGCCGCCTCGCTCGGGGAGGTGATGATCGACGTTTCGATCGAGACCACAAGCCCGCTTCAGGCGATCTACTCCCCGACGCACGCGGTCGCGGTGACACGCGCCGGAAACAGGGCCACCGTCCACTACGAGGAGGAGGACGTCCTCCCGCATGAGGATTTCATCCTCTATTACTCCGTCCTCCCTGAGGAGATGGGGATGACCCTCCTCACCTACAAGACCTCCCAGGAGAATGGATTCTTCCTTCTCATCGTCTCTCCCAACGTGGACCAGGACGAGACGATCCTCCCCAAGGATTTAGTCTTCGTCCTCGACACGTCGGGGAGCATGTCCGGAGACAAGATCGCGCAGGCGAAGGAGGCGCTCGAATTCATCCTCCGGAATCTGAATCCAGATGACCGTTTCGCCGTGGTCGCGTTCAGCGACTACCCGCGGGCGAAGACCGACTCCCTCCTCCCGGTCACGCCGAATAACATCGCCGCGGCAGCCGGGTGGGTGGAGAAACTCCAGGCAGACGGGGGGACGAACATCGACGAAGCGCTCACTACTGCCCTCGCCCTTTTCGAGGCCAACGATCGCCCGCACTACCTGATCTTTCTCACCGATGGGGAGCCTACTGTGGGGAAGGTAGAACCAGCAGAGATCATCGCCGACGCCGGGAAGGCCAACACTGCGGGGGCGCGGATCTTCTCGTTCGGGGTCGGCTACAACGTGAACACCCTCCTCCTCGACCGCTTGAGCCAGGAGAACCACGGAACGACCGTGTACGTCACTCCGGACGACAACCTGGAGCGGGCGATCTCCTCGTTCTATCGGAAGATCTCCTCCCCGGTCCTCACCTCGCCGCGGGTCGAGATCGCGGGGGTCAAGACCTACGATGCCTACCCGACCCCCCTCCCCGATGTCTTCCGCGGTTCTCAGCTCCTCTACGTCGGCCGGTACGAGGAGGGAGGTGAGGGAGAGATAATCCTGAGCGGTGCGGTGGGTGGGAAGACCGTCTCGTTCAGTGCGGTACGCACCTTCCCTGCGGTTTCCCTCGATGCCGACTTTCTCCCCCGCGTATGGGCCGGACGGAAGATCGCCTACCTCCTCGATCAGATCCGCCTCTATGGGGAGACGGAAGAACTCGTCGACGAGGTGATCGAGCTGAGCAAGCGCTACGGGATCATCACCCCGTATACGTCGTTCCTGGTGGAGAATGAGGACCTATCGCCGGAACAGATGGCAAACCAACTCGGGCAGGCGGCCGCTGCCGCCCCGGCGAGCGGGAAGCAGGCGGTCGCCGGAGCAGCGAGCATCCGCACCTTGGCCGAGGCCGAAGCCGCTCCGCCGGAGACGGAGTCGGTCCGGGTCGTCGGGGATCGGGCATTCTTCCTCAAAGACGGGATCTGGATCGATAGCACGTACTCCGACGAGGAGACGATCAAGATAAAGGCGTACAGCTCCGCGTACTTCGATCTCCTGACGCTCAAGCCGGAACTGGCAGCGTACTTAGCGCTCGGTGACCAGCTGATCCTCAAGGTGGGAACGGTCTACGTTGAAATCGGCCCGGTCGGAGTGGAGACTCTCACCGATGAGATACGGGAGAAGATTAACGGCTGAGATCGGTATTGGGATCCTCGTGATCCTGCTGTTTGTGCTCTGCGGGACGGGAGAGTCGCTCCCCAAGGGGGTTCTCCCCTCCCCGCCCGCGGAGCCGATCACAGTCAAGATCGCGACCGACAACTCCACCTATGCTCCCGGAGCCGGGATCAGGATCACGGTCGAGGTGGACAAGGAGTGTTACCTCTACCTCTACGACATCGACCCCGCCGGAACGGTCACCCTCCTCTTTCCCAACCGGTTCCAGCCCGATCCGCGGGTCGGGCCGGGGAAGCTGTCCCTGCCCGGGAAGGGGTATCGATTCGTGGTGAGCGGTCCCGAGGGAGAGGAGACCCTGGTCGCTCTCGCCTCCCTTGCACCGATTCCGGCGCTCGCTCCGGACGAGAAACACCCGTTCCGCGAGTACGAGATCAAGCCGGAGGAGTTCGTGCAGCAGCTTGAGTCGGGGCTCGAGTCCGGGGCTTACTCCGTCGCCTGGACCCGAATCCAGGTCTATCAGCCAAAGGGAGTGGTAACGATTGACTCCGTTCCAGAGGGAGCGAAGATCTACGTGGACGGAAACTACGTCGGGAATACCCCGAAGACTCTCATCCTCCCTGCCGGGACAAGGACGATCACCCTACGCAAGGACGGGTTCGCCCCGTACTCACAGAGGTTGCAGCTCGCCGACCGGACCGCAGCCGAGATCTCGGCCCGGCTGGAGGAGGTCGAAATCACACCCCCGGAAGAAGGGGGCGCTCTTCCATCCGGGTTCGTCGTCATCGACCTCGGAGCGGACAGCGTCGGAGGGGAGCTCGGGATCGGGCGGACGCTCGGGGTCACCGCTTCCGCCCGCTTCCTCCATGACCCCGACCTCGTTGGTCCCGAGCTCCAGATTGGGATCAGGTTCCACCTCCCCACAGCCTCGTCCCTGCGGCTCGTTCTCGGGATCGGGATCGGGTTGCAGGAACGGTACGTCGTCACCCCGCCTGGAACCCCGATCCCGGAGAAGATCGACATCCAGCCGGAGACGGAAACAGCGGTTGTGCCTTCCGCTTCACTCGGGTTCGCTCTCAACCTCTCACCCGCGATCCTGTTCGGGGGGTACGACCTGCGCCGCGGCCCGATCATCGGGGTTGGGCTCGCGTTCTGACTTTAGGTCATCCGTGCTTCCGGTATAATCCCTGGCAAAGGAGGTAACGATGGATGACGCAACACGGCGGGAAGAGGTACTGAAACAGGTGGAGTCGCGGGGGATCAGGTTCGTCCAGCTCTGGTTCACCGATCTACTTGGAAACCTGAAGAGCGTTGAGATCCCCGCCCAGGAGCTCCCCCGTGCGCTCGCTGAGGGGGTCGGGTTCGACGGATCATCGATCCACGGGTTCGCGCGGATCGACGAGAGCGACATGATCGCCAAGCCGGACCCGCAGACATTCGCCGTCCTTCCATGGGAGGACGACATCGCCCGCCTCATCTGCGATATCCTCCGGCCGGACGAAACCCCGTACGACGGGGACCCGCGGTTCGCGCTGCGCCGTGCCCTCGCCCGCGCAGCGGAGATGGGCTACACGATGTACGTCGGCCCGGAGGTGGAGTACTTCTACTTCCGCACCGGGGACGGTCTACAAGCCCTCGACTCCGGCGGGTACTTTGACCTCGTTCCCCCTGACCTCGGCTCGGAGATCCGGCGCGAGACGGTCCTCGCCCTCCAGGAGATGGGGATCGGAGTGGAGGCGGCTCATCACGAGGTCGCCCCCAGCCAGCAGGAGATCGATCTCCGGTTCTCCGATGCCCTCACCATCGCCGATCAGTTGATGACCACGCGGTTCGTGGTCAAGGAGATCGCCCGCCGACACGAGATCCATGCCACGTTCATGCCCAAGCCGTTGTTCGGGGAGAACGGCTCCGGAATGCACACCCACCAGTCGCTGTTCACCCAAGAGGGGCGGAATGCATTCTTCGATCCCGACGATCCCCTTTATCTATCCTCCGTGGCGAGGGGGTACATCGCTGGGTTGATGCGTCATGCCAAGGAGATCATCGGGGTATGCGCCCAGTGGGTGAACTCCTACAAGCGGCTCGTCTCGGGGTACGAGGCCCCGGTATACATCACCTGGGCCAAGCGGAACCGGAGCAACATGATCCGCGTCCCGATGTACAAGCCAGGGAAGGAGGAAGCGACCCGAATCGAGTTTCGCGCTCCCGATCCGGCGTGTAATCCGTACCTCGCGTTTGCGGTCATGCTCCACGCGGGGCTGACCGGAATCGAGGATAGCTACCCCCTTCCGGACCCGATTGAGCGGGATGTCTACGCCATGACCCCGGAGGAACGGGCATCGCTCGGAATCGAGGAGCTACCCGGGAGCCTCAACATGGCGATTGCCCATATGGAGGGAAGCTCCCTCGTACGCCGGGCGCTCGGGGATCACATCTTCGAGAAGTTCATCGCGAACAAGCGGATCGAATGGGACAACTACCGCGCCAGGGTGCATCGGTACGAGATCGAGCGTTACCTGGAAATGCTCTAATTAAGGGGGGGCTGGGGAAGGCAGGGCTGCTGCCGTACCTGCCTTCCCCGGGTAAGAACCGTTGGCTGTTCTTGTTACAACTTTGGGAACCCCCGCATCGGATGTGACGGCTGGTTGCCATTGCCCACCGCGCTCTCAGGACAGCGGGCCGAACCTGTAAGGAGGTGAAACACTCGACCACACATCCTCCGCTCCTTGTCCTTAGGTGATACGAGCTTACCTCAGCGCGGCGGTCGAGATAACGACAGAGGAAAGGTCGGAACGAGGCGTTCGCAACCCCGGGTCGGTAACCGGGTCTTCCGCAATGGTGCCGGATGTCTCCTACTCCGGCGGTATTCGGGCGATGCGCCAGTAGTCCTGCACCGTTTGGATCAAGCGCTCAAAATCCTTGGAGTCGACCGGCTTGTTCATGTAGCTCGCCGCTCCGGAGTCGTACGCCTTCACCATGTCCTCCTGAGAGGTAGAGACGGTGAGGACGATCACCGGGATCCGACGGAGTTGGTCATCGTTCTTGATCTGCTCCAGGACCTCGAGCCCGCTCATCTTCGGGAGCCGCCAGTCAAGGAGGATCAAGTCGGGGCGGGGGGCGTCGGTGAACTCCCCACGGTGGTAGAGGAAGTCGAGCGCCTCCTCGCCGTCGGCGGCGAAGTAGAGATCGCAGTGCGCTCCGCTCTTGCGCATCGCGCGCTTGATGATCATCACGTCGTTCGGATCGTCCTCGACGACCAGGACCTTTATCTTATCCGGATTGCTAGGCATGGACTTTCACCTCGTTTCTCACAGTCGCTTGGGGGAGCGTGAAGTAGAACGTGCTCCCTTTGCCGATTTCCGATTCCACCCAGATCTCCCCCCCATGCTCCTCGACGATCCGCTTGCAGATCGCCAATCCCGCTCCGGTCCCTTCATAATGCTCCCGCGGGTTCAATTTCTCAAACAGACCGAATATCCGCTCGTGGTGCCGGGACTCGATCCCGATCCCGTTGTCCCGCACGAAGAAGGTGTGCATCCCGTGTCGGCGGGAGTCCCGCACCCAGCCGACGTGGATCACCGGGAGTGCCTTGTCGTTGAACTTTATCGCGTTGACGATCAGATTGTGGAAGACCTGTCGTACCTGGATCTTGCTCCCCATCACCGCGGGGAGGTCGGGGTCGATCTGAAGGTTCACCCCGCGCAGGTCGACCTCGAGGTCCTCCTTGATCTCCTCCACGATCCGCGCTACCGGGACTCGCTCGAACGACGTCGCGTCGAGGTGGATGTTGGACAGGTCCCGCAGGTCGTCGATCAACTCGCGCATCCGCATCGAAGCATTCTTGAGGGTGTGCAGGTACTTCTTCCCCTCCTCGTCGAGCTTGTCCTCGTAGTCCTCGAGGAGGAAGCCGGTGAACGCCTCCACGGTGTGGAGCGGGGACTTCAGGTCGTGGGAGACGACGCGCGAGTACTCCTCCAGCTTCTCGTTGCTCCGCTCAAGGCGCTTCGTCTTCTCGCGCAGACCCTCCTCCAACCGCTTGAGCTCGGTGATATCGATGTAATGATCGATCCTGCCTCCCTTGTATCGATCCGTCTCGATCGGGATCGAGCGGTAGACGAGGACCCGCTCCTCGCGGCCGATCCCGGGGCGGACACGGCAGGTGTAAGAGTCGATCCGCTCCCCCTTCTCGATCGCTTCCTGGACTTTCTTTCCGAACTCATCAGCGTTTTCGAACACCCCGACATAGCGGGAGAAGGCACGCATCGCCTCGATCCCGATCAACCGGTCGCGATCGATCCCGAAGAACCGCCCGATCGCCTCGTTCGCCCACACCACCTGCCCCTTCCGGTCGGTGATGACGATCCCGGAGTCGAGGGTATCGACCGCCTCCTCGATCAGATAGCGGTAGCGCGCCTCCGCCTCCATCAACCGCCGCTCGAGCTCGGCCTGCTGACGCAGGTCGCGCGCCTCTACGATCGCCACCCGCTCGTTGATCCGCGTCGCCCGCAACTCGACCGGGATCACCCCGCGCGTCTGGGAGATGAACCGGAGCTTCACGTCCCGCAGCTCTCCCCGCTCGAACAGGCGGACGAGTTCGGTCTTCATGTGATCGATGTCCTCGGGATGTACGTACTCGGCGAGCCCAAGGGCGCGCTTGGTCGGATAGCCGATCGTGCTGCGGGATGCCTCGTTTCGCTTGAGGATCGTCCCCTCCTTGTCGATGAAATGGAGAATGTTGAGCGAGTTCTCAAATATCTCCTGTTCATAGCCGTCCTGGAGGGTCTTCGCCCGCCGCCACCGCTCGCGGCGCACGGCGTTGCGCTGGTTGATCAACCCGATCCCCCCGCCGAGCACAAGGTCGATCCCGAACAGCCCGACGATCAATCCCGGGTTCCCGAACCCGATGAACGGCATCCCGAGCAGGGCGGTCGCCAGCCCGAGTGCAATCCCGCCCCGGAGGCGAAGGAAAGACGCCCCGATGATCAACGGGACAGCGAACACCCCAAACACCAGCCCGACCGGCCGGTAGAGGGAGGAGATGGAAAGGAGCACTACGGCGAGGATCGCGATGCTGTACGCGGCGACAACGATTATCGCCCTCTCGACAGGGTTCAATTTCGTCTTCAATGGTGTCCCATCCTCGGCTGCCGCCTGGCCCTCCTAATGTTGACTAAACGCCCATCTAGACTATAAAAACGTGCAGTCAAATCAGGAAGGACAGCCGTCACCTGCCAGGGAGACGTTCTTCTCTCAGATGATCAGATTGGCGTTCAGTTCAACCGAGAACGGTTCCATGATCTTCTGCAGGTAATCCTCGCGCAGGATCTTGATCTTCCGGCTCTCGATCGCGATGATCCCCCGGCTCTCGAGCTCGCTCAGGGTGCGGATCGCCGTCTTGGAGGAGACCCCGGCCATCTCGGCGAGCTCGGCGCGCGAGAGCTCGACCCCGCTCTTGCCAAGAAGGAGGATCAGCCGGGCGAGGCGCTCCTTGCTCGAAGAGTAGGAGCGTTCGGCGAGTTTGTTCTGGAATGCCTTCAGTTCCTCCGACAGGCGCTCATACATGCGGAAGATCGTCTTCGGATGGTGCTCGAGGAAGTAGAAGAAATCCCCC
>JAGGSO010000050.1 GCA_021159055.1 Candidatus Bipolaricaulota bacterium
GTCCCGACCCGTCTCCATCTCGGGGCAGGGATCGCGGTTCTGTTCGCCATCTTGGTCTACGTCTTCCTGTGGCGGACGACGATCGGGTTCCGGATCCGCACCGTGGGAAAGAACCTGCGGGCCGCGGTCGGAGCGGGGATCCCGGTGAAGCGGTACATGGTTCTCTCCCTTTTGTTGGCCGGGGCACTCTCCGGGCTGGGAGGGGCGGTCGAGGTCCTTGGGTTGCACCACCGCATGTTCACCGACGGATCGGCGTTCGGGTTCACCGGAAGCGCTGGGTTCAACGGGATCGTCGCCGCCCTGTTCGGACAGCTGCACCCACTCGGGGCGATCCCGGCATCGTTCCTCCTCGGGGCCCTCCTCACCGGGGCGAACAAGATGCAACGGGTGGTGCAGGTTCCCTCAGCCCTGATGGGAGCGATCAACGGGTTGATCGTGCTGTTCGTGGTGGGAAGTGAGATCCTGCGCCGCCGCCGTGCGCAGCGGGTGGAGAAGGGGGCAGAACGGCTTTCTGCGGAGGGGGAGAAAGAATAATGATCGGATCGGTCATCGCCGGGATCGCCAGTTCCGCCATCCGCCTCGCCACTCCTTATCTCTATGCCGGGATCGGCGAGACGCTCGGGCAACTGAGCGGGGTGGTGAATCTGGGAGTGGATGGGATCATGCTGATGGGGGCGTACGTCGCGTTCTTCGTCGCTCTGCGCACCGGCAGCCTCTCCTTGGGTCTCCTGGCAGCGGCCGGGACCGGGGCCCTCCTCGGGCTGTTGATGGCGTTCGTGAGCGTCACCCTCAAGGCGGAGCAAGGGATCAGCGGGATCGGGCTTTACATCTTCGGCCTCGGGCTGAGCACACTTCTGTTCGGGATGACGGTCGGACACGTGCAGACGATCGACGGATTCCCTGATCTGGTCATTCCCGGATTCGCTGCGATCCCGGTAATCGGGGAGATATTCTTCCGGCACAACATCTTGGTCTATATCGCATTCGCGCTCGTTCCCGTGGCATGGTTCGTGTTAAACAAGACCCCGTTTGGGCTCAAAGTGCGCGCCGCCGGGCAGAAGCCGGAGGCGGCCGATTCGCTCGGGGTGAACGTCGAGCGCATCCGCTATACCACTGTGATCATCGGTGGACTCCTCTCCGGGGTCGCTGGCGCGTCGCTCTCCATCGCCCTGCTCAATACCTTCCAGCAGAACCTGACAAACGGGATCGGGTTCATCGCGGTTGCCCTCGTCTATTTTGGAGGATGGCGGCCGACCGGGGTCCTGCTCGGAGCGCTTCTGTTCAGCACAGTTAACGCGATCCAGGTATGGCTCCAGGTGAAGGGAGTGAACGTCCCGTCTGACTTCGCCCTCATGATGCCGTACGTGGTGACGATTCTCGTCCTGGCCGCGATGGCTAAGCGGCGCGTGAACGCCCCTGCTGCACTTAATAAGCCGTTCGAGCGCGGAGAAAGCTGAAAGGAGGTGGTCGACCAAAGACACTAACCGGGTAGGCAACTAAATCAGAAGATCAAAAAAGGAGGGAAACGATGAGGTTTAAGAAGGCAGTACTGGTATTGATGCTGATTGGGATCGTCGTTGGATCGCTTGGGGTGATTGGAGCGGCGAAGCCGTTCCGGGTTGCGTTTGTCATGCCGAGCACGATCAACGATTCGGCGTGGAGCCAGAGCATGTATGACGCCCTGATTGCGATCCAGAACGAGATGGGCAAGGACAACTTCCAGATTGACTATTCGGAGAACATGTTCGTGATCTCCGATGCCGCCGCGGCGATCCGCGACTACGCAAGCCAGGGCTATGACCTGATCATCGCCCACGGCTCCCAGTACGGGAGCTCGCTCGTCGACATCGCCCCCGACTTCCCGAACGTCGCGTTTGCATGGGGATCGACGGCCAACACCTTCTCCGATATGGGGATCACCAACGTCTTCTCCTACCAGCCCTACTCCGAGCAGGGCGGGTATGTACAGGGAGTCCTCGCGGCAAAACTCTCTCAGAGCGGGATCATCGGGGTGATCGGGCCGATCGAGACCGGTGACGCCAAGCGGTACACCGAGGGGTTCAAGGCCGGAGTCTTGGCCACCAACCCGAACGCCAAGGTGAGCGTCACCTGGACCGGCTCGTACAGCGACGTCTCTCTCGCCGCCGAGACGGCGCGGACGATGATCAACGCGGGAGCGGATGTCCTCACCGGTACTTCCCAGATGGTGGTGGGGGCGATCGGAGTCGCCAAGAAGCACGGGGTGCTGTGGTTCGGGTACGATGTCGATCAGAGCCCGCTTGCGCCCAAGATCGTGGTGAGCAGCGTAATCGTCGACTGGACCGTCGCCCTGAAGCCGATGATCGAGTCGATCAAGAACGGGGTCCGGGGCGGGAAGATCTACACCCTCGACCTGGCAAACGGCGGGTTGAAGATCGCAGTCAACCCGGAGGGGCTCGTCGGACAGACGATCGACGACATCATAAGCGGGAAGATTCAAATCAATCTCGGAGACTGAAGCCGACAGACGGCCGGGGCATAACCGCCCCGGCCGATCACTCGAGGAGTAAACGTGGTTGTAGCTACCGGACAGAAGGTCGAGACGCTGGAGGCGCGCGGGATCGTCAAGCGATTTCCTGGGGTACTCGCCAACGACCACGTCGATTTCGACGTCCACGCCGGGGAGATCCACGCCCTGCTCGGGGAGAACGGGGCGGGTAAGAGCACGTTGATGAAGATCCTGTACGGCCTTTACCGTCCCGATGCCGGGGAGATCAGAGTGAACGGGGTTCCGGTCCGATTCCACTCCCCGCTCGATGCGATCCGCCGCGGGATCGGGATGGTGCACCAGCACTTCATGCTCGTTCCTACGTTCACCGTAGCGGAGAACGTCGCCCTTGGCCTCCCCTCATCTCGAAAGTTCGTGCTCGACCTGGACCGGGTATCCGCCCGACTCGAGGAATTGGGGAAGCTGTACGGGCTGCACGTCGATCCCGGTGCCGAGGTGCGTCAGCTCTCCGTGGGGGAGCAACAGCGGGTGGAGATCCTGAAGGTTCTGTACCGTGGGGCATCCCTCCTCATCCTCGACGAACCGACCGCCGTCCTCACCCCGCAGGAGGTGGGGGAGCTGTTCCAGATCCTAAAACAGATGGTAAATAACGGACACGGGATCATCTTCATCAGCCACAAGCTGCATGAGGTTATCGGACTCTCCGACCGGGTGACGGTCCTGCGGGACGGTCGGGTGGTAGATACCGTCCCCACCGCCGAGACGACCAAGGAGGAGCTGGCCCGATTGATGGTCGGCAGGGAGGTCCTGTTCCAAGTCGAGCGTCCTCCTGCCAAGCAAAGAGACGTCCGCTTGGCCGTAGAAGGACTGTGGGCGGACGGGGATGCCGGGATGCCCGTTCTGCGTGGGGTCGATCTGGAGGTGCGGTCGGGCGAGATCTTGGGACTGGCGGGGGTGTCGGGAAACGGGCAGCGGGAGCTGGCCGAGGTGATCGCCGGGCTGCGCCGACCGAGCCGCGGCAAGGTCGTGATCGACGGACGTGATGTGACCGGAGCGTCTCCGGCGCGCCTCCTCGAGTACGGCCTCTCCTACATCCCTGAGGAGCGGATGACGGACGGAACGGTGGGGGAGTTCAGCGTGGAGGAGAACCTGATCCTGAAGGATCACCACCGCCCGCCGTACGCGAACGGAATCTTCCTGAACTTTCCTCGCATCGCCGCCGAGAGCGATCGATTGATCAAGGACTTCGACATAAAGACCCCATCCCGAAAAACGCCGGTGAAGAGCCTATCGGGAGGGAACATCCAGAAGCTGATCCTCGCCCGCGAACTGTCGCGCGATCCCCGCGTTCTCGTCGCTGCCCAGCCCACGCGCGGGCTCGATGTCAGCGCCACCGAGTACGTCCACCGCCGCTTGATCGAGCAGCGAGAGAAAGGGTGTGCAATACTATTGATCTCCGAGGACCTCGATGAGATTTTGAACCTCTCCGACCGAATCGCCGTCATCTACGAGGGGAGGATCATGGGGACCCTCCCGCGCGAGGGGGTGGAGGCGGAGAGAATCGGGCTGATGATGGCCGGGGTCGAACCCGAGGCCGTTGCCGCCCGGGCAAAAGGGGGTGATAGCGCAGATAAAACCCAGTAATGTTGCAGTCCGGTTTCAAACGAAAGACCACGAAAAGGAGGCAATCTTGAACAGAAACGGATTAATCGCGGTATTGTTAATGGTAGCGCTGCTCCTGCTCGCCGGGACCGCCGTTGTGGCGGAGGAGGGCAACTACGGGGGGACGTTCCGCTGTGCCCTTGCTTCCGAGCCGGGGACGCTTGATATGCAGATGACGACCGGGGTCGCCGCCAGTATTCCAGCGCGGCACGTTCTCGAGGGGCTGTTCGCGTTCGACGCTACCTACACCCCGCAGCCGATGCTCGCCGAGTCCTGGGAGCTGAGCGCCGACGGGACCGTGGCCACGTTCCACCTCCGGCACGGGGTCCTGTTCCACAACGGGAAGGAGATGACGGCCGCCGACGTCCTTGCCTCGCTCGAGCGGTGGGGTAAATACGGGCTCACCTCCAAGGCACTGTGGGCCCACGTGACCGACATCTCCGCTCCCGATGATTACACGATCGTGATCACCCTCGATCAGCCGTTTGCACCGATGACCACCTACCTGGCGAACATCTACGGCGGACCGAGCATCTACCCGAAGGAGGTCGTGGAGGCCGCCGGCGACCAACCGATTGCGCCCAAGGACCTGATCGGGACCGGCCCGTACAAGTTCGTCGAGTGGAAGGCCGGGGACTACATCCTCCTCGAGCGGTTCGACAAGTACTCCGCCGTCTCCGCACCCCCGAGCGGGTTCGCCGGCAAGAAGGTCGCCTACTTCGACAAGCTCCAGTTCTTCTTCGTCCCCGAGGACAACGCTCGATTGGTCGGGGTCCAGGCCGGGACGTACGACTACGCCGTCAACATCCCGAGCGACCTGCTGCCCACCGTCAAGGGCGACAAGAACATCGTTCCGATCATCACCAACCACCCGCCGATCTATCCGATCATGCTGGTCAACAACAAGAAGAGCCTGCTCGCCACCAACTACACCCTGAAACAGGCGATCCTCGCTGCCCTGGATATGACCCCGATCATGGCCGCCGGGTACGGTGATCCCACGTTCTGGAGCCTGGACGGGAGCTACTTCGCGCCCGGGATCCGATGGTACACCACCGCCGGGACCGAGCTGTACAACCAGCACGACACGGCGAAGGCAAAGCGGCTGATGAAGGAGGCCGGCTACAGCGGTGAGCCGATTCGGATGATCGTCGCCCAGGACATGACCGCCCAGTACAACCAGGCGCTTGTGGTCAAGGACCAGCTGGAGAAGGTCGGGTTCAACGTCGACCTCCAGGTCTACGACAAGGCAACGTTCTTCGCGCGGCGGAACAACGTCAAGGATCCGCAGTGGGAGCTCGCGTTCTCCTACTACAGCACGACCCCGGATCCGTCGCTCGTCCTGATGCTCAACCCGAACTACGCCGGTTGGTGGAACACCCCGGAGATTCAGAAACTACGGGAGGAGCTGAACAAGATCACCGACTTCAAGGCCCGCTACGCCAAGTGGGAGGAGATCATGCGCCTGTGGTACCAGCAGGTGCCGGCGATCAAGTTCGGTGACGCCTATCAGCTCCACCTGATGCGGGCCGAGATCGGAGGCGGGTACGGGACCGAAGCCCGTCCGCCGATGTTATCCCCGTACTTCTGGAACTCCTGGCGCAAGTAGGACGAATCACGCCCCTCCGTCTTAACGGCGGAGGGGCTTCTAGATCGGAGAGAAGATGGTATCATTCATCGTGCGCAGGGGGATGGGAATGCTGATCAGCACCTTCTTGGTGATCAGCATTACGTTCGCCTTCATGCAGATGATCCCGGGTGATCCGGCCGACGTCCTCCTTGGACCGAACGCCACTCCGGAGCAGATTGCAAGTCTGCGTGCGACCTGGGGATTGGACCAGTCGATCTGGGTCCAGTACTACCGCTATATCGTCAACTTCCTGCACGGCGACCTGGGGGAGTCCTTGTTCTCCCGTCAGCCGGTGCTGCGGATGATCGGCCAGCACGCCGAGACGAGCGTCTTTCTCGGGATCATGGCCCTGCTCGTCGTCGTCGGGCTCGGGATCCCCGCCGGGGTGATCTCGTCGATCCGCCCGAACAGCTGGACCGACAACACGCTGCTGCTCGTCGCCCTCGCCGGGGCGTCGATCCCCAGCTTCTGGCTCGGACTGATGCTGATGGTCGTTGTGGCGGGAAAGCTCCACCTCCTCCCGAGCTCGGGGTTCACTTCCGTCCTCGCCACCGGGAACATCGCCAACCTGAAGAATCTGATCCTCCCCGCGATATCACTCGGGTTCGTCAACGCCGCCTTGGTCGCCCGCACCGCCCGCTCGAGCATGCTCGATGTCCTCGGGGCGGACTACATCACCACCGCACGCGCCAAGGGGCTGTCGGAATGGGCGGTGATCGCCAAGCACGCGCTGCGCAACGCGGCGATCCCGACGGTGACGGTGATCTCGTTCACGTTTGCCTCGCTCGTCTCCGGGGCGGTGGTGACGGAAAACGTGTTCGCCCTCCCCGGGGTGGGGAGCATGATTGTCCAGTCGGTGCTGAAGCGCGACTACCCGGTGATCCAGGGGATCATGATGGTCGTCGCTGTGCTGTATGTGGTGGTCAACTTCTTCACTGACCTCACCTACGCCATGCTCGATCCGAGGATCCGCTACCGATGATGAACGAGAGGAAAGATGAACTCAGGTTGAGAGTGGCGGCCTGGCGGCGGCGGGTTCGCGACCGGATCAGTGCCATGTGGAGGTCATTTGCTGGGTTCGCCACGAAGCGGAAGACCACCCTGTTCGCCCTGATCATGCTTGGAATCCTCCTGTTCCTTGCCGTTGCCGGGACGGCGATCTCCCCGTTCGACCCGAACGGGCTGAATCTGGCCGCTCGGCTGCAGGGGCCGAACCGGACCCACCTTCTCGGGACCGACCACTTCGGTCGGGATATCCTGAGCCGGGCACTCGCCGGAACGCGGATCACCCTCCTGCTCGGGCTTGCCATCGCCGCGTTCTCCTTGGTTGTCGGGCTCCCTATCGGGATGCTCTCCGGGTTCTACGATACGTTCGGCCTGGTCGTCATGCGGCTGGTTGATGCGATCATGGCCTTCCCGGCGATCATCCTCGCGTTGGCGCTGATGGCCATCTTCGGGAAGCCCGGGGTGTTCAATGTAATCCTCGCGGTGGGAATGGTGTGGGCACCCCGCATGGTCCGCGTCGTCTACAGCTCCACTCTCTCCCTGCGGGAGAACACCTACGTCGAGGCCGCCCGTGCCCTGGGGGTGAGCCCAATGCGCATCCTCCTCCGTCATATCACGATCAACCTCATCTCCCCGGTGATCGTGCAGGCGACGTTTACGTTTGCGTTCTCGGTGATGGACGTCGCGGCGCTCAACTTCCTCGGGGTGGGGATCCCGCCGTACCTGCCGAGCTGGGGCGGGATGATGAACGAGGGACGTACGTACATCCTCCGCGCCCCGTGGATCATCGTCTTCCCCGGGGTGTTCCTCGCCCTGTCCGTCTTGTCGGTGAACCTGCTCGGCGACGCGCTCCGCGACCGGCTCGATCCGAAGCTGAGGAGGATCATGTGATAGGATCGACAAACCCGTTTAGCCTACGGGTTGAAAGTCCCGCGTTAGCGCAGGTTCTCCTCGTTCTGTTTACAGTAAAGCAAGTGCATTTTATCTAAGTATGCTTTAAGGAATCCACCGTTCATCCGGTAACCACGACAATCAGGCACTTTGCTATTGACTGACGTGAAAAGATCTCTATAATAGCATTACTGTTTTGGTTGTTTAGATTCGGAAAAAGGCGATCCTGTTGCGAAACAGGTGCGCAAAGCCATCGATCTCTTTGCAGAGATAGCGTGGTTGCCCGGATCGGGGGGAAACGTTGGCTGTAGTGGTCTCGGGCAAAACGTGATATGGCGCTCTTTGTCGTCCGACAAGGGGCGTTTTTTGTTTTGAGGGGGAAACCGGACCGGGGGAAGGTGATGGAGTAGAGCGAACGAATTAGGGAGGCGCGAATGCAAATGAGGATTTCACGTGCAGTTTTTTTCCTGGCGATGGTTGTAGTTGTTGCAGGATGTAGAACGTTTGCACAGATCTCCGGTCGATTCGGGCTGAATCTTGTTGCCCGCCGGATTCCTACCACTCTGACTGGTGAGATAAAGCTCAACACTCCGAGCGAGTTTACGATGCTCGAGTTCGCTGTGGCGTCGAATCTCGTGCTGCATTCGAGCTTCGGCGTCATCGATCTCGACCTCGACACGACGGTGAACACCGCCGGCCCCGAACATTGTGTGATCAAGACCCCATTGAACCTCGACCGACTGGAGATTTACGGGACCAAGTTCGACCGGCTGAAGTTGATCCCCGAGATGTGGTTTGCAGTTCCGTTTGAGGCGGTAACCGACGTCAACAACCTGCCGAATTCGGTGCTCATCCCGCCCGGGGACATCATGTTCGTCAAGGCGCGGTTCACCGCCCTATCCTCGATCGGAGGGTTCAACATCTCGCACCTGGTGATGCTCGAGGACCTGAACTTCCCCAACCCGAGCGCCTCGTTCACCCCGCTTCAATACCCGGTGCAGTCCCAGAGCTTCGCCATCGGGAGTCTGACGTCTGTGAGCTGGCGGGCGCAACTGGGATTTTCCATGAGCGCAAAGCTCGGGATAAACGCGTCCGAATCCGGCCGGAACATCAAGGGCTACTCCGCTACCGGGAGCGTCCTGCCCAACAACTACTTTGCCCGGGTCAGCATCAGTGGGATCAAGCTGGCCGATGTGAGCCTGTACGGGACGAGCGTTCAGTCAGTGATGTTAGGAACGAGCTTCTACTTCGCCAAGACGCCGACGCAGACGAGCGGCACCACGCAGTTCAACACGCGGATCAACCTCTCCGGCAGGTTGTGGGACAAGGCGACGATCGGCGGCTCGGTCACCCTCACTCCGTTCCCGCCCCGGTTCAACGGGGTGACCGTCTCGTTCGACATGGCTCCGTTCCGGGTTGCCTTCGCCCTGGACACGATGGAGCTCAAGTCGATGTCGTTCAGCTTCAACACAGGCTTGAACATGGGAGCGATGACTGGCAGATTCTCCGCCACCGCTTCGGGATTGGAGCGCGGGATGACCGGGCTATCGATGCGGCTCTCGCTGTCACAGGGGATCTTCTCGGCATCGACCAGCGTTGCGTTCGCTGAGCGGGACGAGAAGTTCGGGTTCGCCAGCCTGTCTAGTTCGCTTACGTTCAGGTTCAGTCCCGCCGTGGTGACGGTGCAGGCTACGTTCGGAAGGTATGGATTGACGCGCGCCGCGGTCACCGCCGGCGTGGTATTCTAGGAGGAGGAAAGATGGGACAGAAAGCTAAACCGGAACGATGCGAAGGAAGATGGAATAAGATGTTCTCGCTCTATTCGGTGCGGACGCCGCGAAAGTGGTCTGTGACGCTATTGGCCCTGCTCGCGTGCTTGGCGATCGGGGTTTCCGGGCTCGCCGGAAGCACTACGACCACGGTTGATTCCTCCCCTAATCCATCCGTCTACGGTCAGACGATAACGTTTACGGTGACGGTCTCCGGGGTGCAGACCCCGTCGGGTACGGTGACGCTGAAGGACGGTTCGACCACGTTGGGGACAAAGGACCTGGCCACCGAGGGAACGGCCACCGTCACCTTCACGAGCTCAGACTTAGGGGCTGGCACGCATACCATTATGGCCGAATACAGTGGTTATTCCGATTATGGATACGATCCTAGCACTTCCGACCCGGTGTATCAGACCGTGAACAAGGCCTCGACCGAGGTCACTGTGGAAGCCGATGTGAATCCTTCCGTAACTGGACAGGAGGTTACCTTTACCGCCACTGTAGCGGCGGTATCCCCCGGCGCAGGGACTCCTACAGGAACGGTGATCTTCTACGTCAACAACGTCGCCATCTCTTCCGGCATTTCTTTGGATAGTAATGGAAAAGCCAGTTGCACCTACACATTTGATGCTGCGGGTTCATATTCGATAACCGTGGAGTACAGCGGGGACGATAACTACACATCAAGCGATAACAAGGCTTCTCCGTATTCTCAGGCAGTGAACCCGGCCGATACCAGCGTAACGGTCGACTCCAGCCAGGATCCGTCAGTAACCGGCCAGCCGGTCACCTTCACCGCTACCGTAGAAGCTAGCGGGGACGGCTCGGGTACCCCCACCGGCACGGTGACCTTCTACAAGGGTGATACGACTACTGGAACTCCGATTTGTACTGATGTCCCGTTGAACAACGCCGGCAAGGCCAGTTGTACCACCGCGCTCAACGCAGCTGACGCTGATGCCAGCAATCATATAGACATCAGCGTGGAGTACAGCGGCGACAGTAACTTTAATTCAAGCACCGGTACTTACCAGCAGACGGTGAACCCGGCCGATACCAGTGTGACGCTATCTTCCAGTAATAACCCAGCTAATGTTGGAGATCCGATCACCTTCACCGCCACGGTCAGCGTCGATTCCCCCGGGGCAGGGACGCCTACTGGTACGGTGACCTTCACCGTAAATGACAAAGATGGAACTCAAGTCGCCACTTCCACTGAGAACTTGGATAACTCAGGAGCAGCCACGTACGACATTTCCACCTTGGATGCCAGCGGTAGCCCCTACGCGGTTACCGCAGAGTACAACGGCGACAGCAACTTCAACGCAAGCACCTCCTCCTCGCTCACGCAGTTGGTAAAGACAGATTCCACAACCACTGTTTCTCTTACCTCTCCCAGCGGCACGCCGGTCACCGGGGAATCGGTCACTTTCACAGCCACTGTGAGCGCGTCGGGCATTACTCCCACCGGCACGGTGACGTTCACCATCACCGACAAAAACAATACCCAGGTCGCCTCCTCCACCGAGGCTCTCAGCGGAGGGAGCGCTACCTTTACTACCACGGCGCTGAAGGCCGAGGGCAGTGACTATACTGTGG
>JAGGSO010000051.1 GCA_021159055.1 Candidatus Bipolaricaulota bacterium
CACCGAGAACGAGAGCTCGTCGCTCCATCCGCCCGTGGGGCGATAGGAGAGCTTCCCGATCAGGCTCTGATTCAGGCTCGGCTTGGCGATCCCCTTGTAGATGACGGCGCTCCGGTTCCAGGTGTAGGTTATGCTCGGACGGAGGTCCTTGATCCCGGAGTAGGAGAGGCGGAGGGTGATCCGGTCCGAGGTCTGTTCCCGCTCCAGCCCGAGTCCGGAGAGCTCGTGGTTGTAGTTCACCGTGGTGCTCATCCCGGAGTAGCCGAGGGTGAGCGATCCGCCGCCGCCGATCGTTATGACTCCATCCTTCTCGCTGAACGTCGCGGTTAGGACAGGGAGCGCACTCAATCCGCCAAGCTTAAGCTTGGCGACGCGGGTGGTGAGCTTCCCGTCGTGGGTCACCCGGAACGGGCCGGCCCCGCGGTCCAATCCCACCTTGTAACTGAAGGAGACCGTCCCCAGCACGACCTTCCCCGACCAGTCCACGCTTCCGGATAGGGACTCGCGTTCGCTCCTGCGCTCCGGGGAAAAGCCGACCGGCCGGGAGAACGTCACCGCCAGGGTCAGCCCGGGGAGCGGCTTCGCGGTTCCGTTCGCGGTGAGGCGCGTGTCGCGGCGGGTCGCGTCCCCATCCCAGGTGAACCCGTCGTTCCACCCGAGGGAGAGGGATAAAGCGTCGGAGAAGAGCTTCTCGGATAGATCGATTTGGTAGCTGAATTTGCCGGAATCGAACCCCGCCGCATCCGGATCGTCGTCGACGAGGCGATGGCGGGCGCCAAGCGATAGGGTCGGGCCGAACTCCCAGGAGAGGGAGGCGGAATCGTCCAACGTCCGCTTCGGATGGTCGGAGGAGAGGTCAAGGAGGTAGTAGGAGTGGGCAGCGGATAGGGACAAGCCGTCGGCAGGATCGCCGTCGAGCTCGAGTGACCAGCCGGTACGGTCCTCCCGCCCGAGCCTTCCGATCGCGGTGAACTCCGGGGAGACGGTCTCGAACGCTCCCGTGAGGGTGAACGGACCCAAGGCGCGGTTGAAGTCCGCCCGGACGATCCCGCCGCGGGCGGTGTGGTCCGCCGCCGGGATATCCCTGAACCTCCCCGGATCGCGCCCGTCGATTCGCGTCACCGCCGTGGGGTACCTCGCAACCGTACCTCCGGCGGCGTGGACCACCTCGAGGACGTAGCCCTCCCCGGCGCGCGTCCCGGCCCACACTCCTCCCTCCCCGTCCGGGGAGACCGCGGTCACCGCTCCGCCGGTGTAGGGGGTGAGACCCGTGAGGGAGTGGAGCCCGGCCTCATCCCCGTACCACAGGGTTCCGTTCACAATAGCCACGGAATAGACCGGCGTCCCGAACACGATCCAGCCGGTCCCGACCCCGTCCTTGAACCCTCGTAATCCGAGGTCGCTCGCCGCGTACACCGTCCCGTCCCGGACGATGATCCGATTCACCCGCACCCCGGACATCCCGGACATGGGGGAGAGCTCGCCCGTCTCCGGGTCGAACGCGAACAGGCCGTGATCGGTCCCGAGGTAGACCGTCCCTGCGGACGACGCCCCGATGGCGCGGATCGGGCCGAGGTCGAGGATCTCCTGTGAGACGTAAATTTTCCAGCTTTCCGGCTCATCGAGTGAATCGAGCGGGACCGCCGCGATCCCTCCTTCCGTCCCGATCCACAGCGTACCGTCTGCCACCGCCAGGGAGTGGACGGCGGAGTTGGGGAGCCCGGCGTCGGTGGAGTAGCGGTGCCAGTTCTCCACCCGGGCGAGGGGGGAGTCCCCGCTGAGATCGAGGACGGTGAGCCCGCCTGCGGTGGCGAAGAACACCCTCCCCTCGACTCCGCGGACGTCGTAGACGCGGTTGGCGCTCAACCCGTCCGCTGCGGTGTAGAGGTCCCAATCTCCGTCATGGTAGACGCTCACCCCGGCGGCGTGGGCGAAGAACGCATATCCATCGACCGTTGCAATCGCGGCGACGGCGTTGGGGAGGTTGACCCGTGCGTTGTCGTCGAACGGGAAGCGGTCGTCGCTCCAGCCGAGGGTGAAGTCGGCGGAGAACCCGTCCAGATCCACCCGCCCGACGAGCCCGGAGACGGTGTGGGTGTTCGGCATGGTGCGTGCCCTATCCGGATCGGTGAGCGGGGTTGGATGGTCCGCCGCCTGGAGGAGGCTCCCCTCCAGTGACAGGGAATCCGACACCGGAAGCTGCAGGCTCACCCCGTAGAAGTCGCGGGAGTACTCGGCAGAGCTCCCCAGCCCGCCCCGCGCCCGCTCGTAGTCGATCTTGATCGTGTCGGAGTCCTTCACGTCGACGAGGAGGATCAGCATCCCGACCTCGTAGTCGATCGTGTAGTCGGTGTCGCGGGTGAGGAGTTTTCCGTTCAGGTAGACCTTCTCGCTTCCCGGGACGATGGAAAGCCCAAGGGGATAGGCATTCCCTGAGACGGAGTAGCTGAACGAGACCCGCATCGCGCTCCTCTTCCCGGCGTAAAACTCCGGAGGAAAGTCGACCTCCAGGATCCCCTCCTCTGGGAACGGAGTGATGGAGTAGGCTGACGCGAGGTCGGGATCGGTGATCGGGCGGAACGTCGCTCCGTCGACGCTCACCTCGACCTCGACGTCCTTCACCCCCTTCTCCCCCAAGTAATAGAACTTCCTCCTTCCACCGGAGGTGAGGGGATAGTTGGTCCCGTCGACGGTGATGTTCACGTGGGCGGAGAGGGCGTCGAGGAACGCCCGTTCGTAGTCGGTCCCCGGGTTGAGGGGATAGGTCTCCTTCTCCTTCCCGGTGAGGCCGTTTTCCTGGTTGTACGCCTTGATGTAGTCGGAGATCCGGGCGCGGAGGAGATCATGGGGATGGCGGAGGAGGACCAGATAGTCGGACTCGTCCGCCACCACCGCAAACGCCCCCTGTTTCAGCTCCTCGCGCGGGGATTCGGAGATCGTCTTGTACAGGTAGCCGAGTCCGTAGTTCGTCAGTAGCTCCTTGAGCCCGGACGAGGGGGAGAACTCGAGGTCGACCTCGGAGAACCCCTCGATGTACGGGGCGGAGAGCTTGTAGTGGAAGAGCCCGTCCAGATTGCGGGGATAGGGCTGTGTCTCCCACGGCCGATCCGGGGGGGAGAAGGAGAAGGTGATCTCACCGTGCGCGCTGTGGCCGACGAACGTCTTCGACTCGGAAATCCCTTCGATCTGGGAGAGTATCGCGGTCGCTGTCCCACTGCCGGGGAGCTTGTAGTCGAGGCGAATCCCCTTCAGCTTCTTGTTGTACACGGCGAACGCTTCCTTCCCCGAGAGGGAGAAGTCACCCAGTACCCCGGTCAACGGATCGGCGTTCAGGTGCAGGGTGATGGTCTGCATGCTCGGGGGCTCCTGGTCGTTGAAGTGGGCATCGAGGGTAAGGACGGAGAGGGCCGTCGCGGTGACGTCGACGGCGAGGGTCTGATCGAGGACGAGCTGGTACGGGGCCTGCCCCAACCCCTGTGAATCCCCGATCCCGTACCGGAGGGTGAACGTCTTTCTTCCGGAGATGTCGGCGCTGAACCGGTCGGAGGCGGCGTCTCCGAACCCGGAGCTCACGAGCCCCATGACCAGTAGCGCGAAGACGAGCACCCACCTAGAAGCTGTAGGTAAGTGAAGCACCATAGCTACCTCCGATCTGTCCGCTCTCGCGGTAGGAGAGATCTATCCGCGTATTGGCCAGCCGCACTGACAGGCCCATGCTCGGCCCGGTATGGTTGATCCCGACCCTGATCCCGAGCCCGCCAACCCATCCTTCGATCCCGGCAGCGAACCCGACGCCGGAGGAGGAGAGGCCGCTTGCCACGAACGCAGCGCTCCACTCTACTTCCGCGGATGGCCGCAGCCGGAGCGCAACCCCGAGGTCGAGCCCTGACTCCCATTCTCCCTGCCCGCCGGTGGAGTACTCGACCGGCTTGGATAGGGCGTTTTTCCACATCAATCCAATCCGGACAAAGTCGGCATTGATGAGGACCGCTGGATCGAACCCCCATCCAAACGCGGTGTACGGGCTCTCCACCCCGTATAC
>JAGGSO010000052.1 GCA_021159055.1 Candidatus Bipolaricaulota bacterium
GAGCAGGACAAATTCACATTTGCTGCAGGGTAGAACTTTTTCTATGGCTATCAAAAACTTCTGTGGTATTATTTTAGTGATAGCTACTGTCAGATAAGGGGGAGTTGTGAATCGGATCTGTGAGATGTTGGGAATCGAATACCCGATCTTCCTTGGAGGGATGGCGCACGTGTCACGCGCGCCGCTGGTCTCCGCTGTCTCCGCCGCGGGCGGGCTCGGGATCATCGGCTCGGGTGGGATGCCGCCCGACGTCCTTGCGGCGGAGATCGAGAGAGTGCGCGAAATGACGGACCGGCCGTTCGGGGTGAACCTGATGCTGATGGATCCCAACATCGATGCGCAGGTGGAGGTCGTCCTCGACGCCGGGGTGGCGATGGTGACGACCGGGGCCGGAAACCCGGCCAAGTACATCGATCGATTGAAGGCCCGCGGGATCAAGATCTTTCCCGTCGTTCCGGCTGTTGCACTGGCGGTGCGGATGGCCCGGGCCGGAGCGGACGGGGTTGTTGCCGAGGGGATGGAGTCGGGCGGACACGTCGGGGAGGTGACGACGTTCGTCCTCGTCCCCCAGGTTGCTGACGCGGTCGAGATCCCGGTGGTCGCCGCCGGGGGGATCGCCGATGGTCGCGGGCTCGCGGCCGCGTTCGCCCTCGGCGCAGAGGGAGTGCAGATAGGAACACGCTTTCTCGCCTCAGTCGAGGCACCGGTGCACGAGAACTTCAAGCGGGCGGTGCTGAAGGCGAACGAACGGTCGACGATCGTCACCGGCCGCAGCATCGGGGCCCCGGTGCGCACGATCGCCAACAAGATGACCAAGACCTTCGCCCGCTACGAGCAGGAGGGCCGGCCGCGCGAGGAGTTCGAGAAATTGGCGGTCGGGGGGCTGCGCCGCGCCGTGTACGACGGCGACCTTGAGACCGGTTCCCTGATGGCCGGCCAGGTGGCAGGGATGATCCGCGAGATCAAGCCGGTGCGGGAGATCATCGCCGAGATCGTTACCCAGGCCCGCCGGCTCCTCCCCGAGGGGGCAGGCTTCTAGATGACCGTCGCCAGCGCCAAGGCGATCCGCGACCTCGAGTTCGATCGGTTGAAGGAGCTCGTCTCCGGCTACACCCAATCCTCCCTCGGTCGCGAGGCGATCGCCGGGCTGGAACCGATCGCCGACCGCGCTGCGCTCGAGGAGGAGATCGCAGCGGTGCGGGAAGCGACGGCATTCATCTCCCGCGCTCCCCGTCTCCCGTTGGGCGGGGTTGAGGACCTCCGCCCGCTTCTGGAACGGGCACGGGAAGGGACCCACTTGGATGGAGAGGAGTGGGGGACGATCCTTTCCACCATCGAGGCTGCGGCACGGGTGCGCGCCGCCCTCGACGCGGCGGATGACCTTCCCCGGCTGCAGCGGCTCGCACGGCAGCTCGCGGACCACTCCCGCTTGGCCACCCGGATCTACCGCACGGTCGACGAGGCGGGTGAGGTCCGCGACGACGCATCTCCGCTCCTCGCCCGGCTGACGGCGAAGCGGCGCGCCGTGGAGGAGCGGATCGCGCGGCGGCTGCGGGAGTTCATGGCGCGGAACCCGGAGCTCATCGGCGAGGCGGTGATCACCCGTCGCGGGGGGCGGCTCGTCATCCCGGTCAAATCAGGGGCGATCGGCGCAGCGGAGTTCGTGGTGCACGATCGCTCCGCCACCGGCCAGACCCTGTACGCTGAGCCGACCTCCATCGTCCCGGAGAACAACACCGCGGCGCAGCTCGAGGCCGAAATCCATCAGGAACGGGTCCGACTCCTGCGCGAGTTGACCGCGGCGTTCCTCGGGGAGGCACGCCGCTTCCTGCGCGACCGGGAGGTCTTAGCCCGGATCGATTCCCTGTTCGCCCGCGCCCGGTACGGGGTGGAAAACCGGTGTGCATTCCCCCGGTTCTCCGGTGAGATCCGCCTCCTCGATGCGCGTCATCCCCTCATCCCGCCCGACCGGGTCGTCCCGATCTCGGCCAGTCTGGGGGGAAAGACCAGAGTGATGGTGATCACCGGACCGAACACCGGGGGGAAGACGGTGACCCTGCGCACGATCGGGCTTCTCACCCTGATGGCTCAATCCGGGATCCCGATCCCCGCCTCCCCGGACTCCGAGCTCGCGCTCGTCTCCCGGGTGCGGACCGATATCGGAGACGAGCAATCTTTGGAGCAGAACCTGTCCACCTTCTCCGCTCACATGAAGAACATCGTCTCCATCCTGGACGAGGTCGACTCCGACTCCCTCGTTCTGTTGGACGAGCTCGGGGCCGGGACCGATCCGCAGGAAGGGGCGGCGCTCGGGCTGGCGATCCTGGAGCGGCTCCTCGAGGTGGAAGCCCTCGTCGTCGTCTCCACCCACCTCACCCCGCTCAAGTACTTCGCCATCCGCCACCCGCGGGTGAAGACCGCGTCGATGGAGTTCGATCCGGAGAGCCTCGCCCCCACGTTCCACCTGATAGAGGGGATCCCGGGGCGAAGCAACGCGTTCATCATCGCGCGCAACCTCGGGCTCGACGCGGCGCTGGTCGCCCGGGCGCGAGAGTTCCTCGCCAAGGGGGAGATCAAGGCCGAGGACATCATCGAGCAGCTCCAGCGGGAACAGCGGTCACTCGCCGACTACCGTCGTCGCGCCGCGGCGGAGTTGGCGAATGCGCAGCGGCTCCGGGAGGAATTCGAGGGACGGCTTGCCGCGTTCGAGGCCCGCAAGGAGGAAGAGATTGCGCGCAACCTCAAGGAGCTGGGTTCGTTCCTTCGGGAGGCGCAACAGGAGGCCGAGCGCCTCCTCGCCGCGGCGCGGGCGGAAGAATCGCGCGCCGCGATGCGCAACGCCCACCGGCGGATCACCGAGCTGCGCGCCGAGCTCGAGTCCCGTGCCGGACGGGCGGAGGACGCCGGGAAGGAGCACCGGTTCGCGCGCGGGGATTCGGTGCGGATCAGACCGCTCGACGCCCGCGGGACGATCGTCGAGCTCGATGGAGAACGGGCGACGGTCGACGTGGATGGGAAGCGGTTCAGGACCAAGATCAGCGATCTCGAGCCCGCCCCACCGGCTCTCCCTTCCCGTCCGCCACGGGAGCGGATCTCCCGCCCGGCGGCCCCATCCCAGGTCTCGTTGCAGCTCAACGTGCGCGGAATGACGGTCGCCGCTGCCCTCGCCGAGCTCGAGCGCTACCTCGATCGGCTGTTGCTCGCCGATGTGCGCCGAGCAAGCGTACTGCATGGGAAGGGGACCGGAGCGCTGCGCGACGCGATCCGAAGCTACCTGTCGTCGTGCTCGTTCGTGAAAAGCGTCGGCCCCGCTCCCCCGCGCGAGGGCGGCGACGGAGTCACGGTGTTCGAGCTCAAAGGATAATACACCGCAGAGACGCAGAGAACGCGGAGACCCAAATATTCTTAATCTTTCTTTCCTCTGCGCGCTCTGCGCCTCCGCGGTGTGGCAAGGCTCACCCGCCGACCACGTTCACGTTGTCGACCGCGATCATCGGGGTGGAGAGGGTTCCGTGCACGAACCGCGTCTCCTTGCCGAGGCCGATCAGGTGGTCCTTGAGCAGTTCATACGAGTTGCCGGCGATCATGGTGTTCTTGACCCGGCCGACGATCTTTCCGTTCTCGATCTTGAACGCCACTGCCACGTTGTTGGAGAACTCCCCGGAGGCGAGGTTCCCTTGTCCGAGTCCGAGGACGCTCTCCACCAGCAAGCCGTGTTCGATCCCAGATATCAGCTCCTCCTCCGGAATGTCGCCCGGAGATACGATCACGTTGCTCGCTCCGGGGCCGGGCGGGGTGCGGAACCCACCCCCGCCGAACAGGCCTGACTTGTACCCATTCCCGGTCGGTTCAACCCCGGCGAGGGCGGCGGTGCGGCGGTCGTAGATGAATCCAGCGATTACCCCTTCCTCGGCGAGCGGGGTGCGCATCGTCGCCGTCCCCTCGTCGTCGAACCCGGAGCTGTGCGGGCCGCGGGGGATCGTTCCGTCGTCGGTCAGTGAGAACCGTGCGTCGAACGCCTTTTCCCCTACTCTTCCTTTGAGGGGAGACGTTCCCATGTACACCGACTTTCCGTTGAACCCCATCATGAGAGGAAGGAGGAGGGCGAGCGTCCCGTTCGGGGTGAAGACGACCGGCATCGTCCCACTCTTCACCGTCACGATCTCCTTTCCGTACTCGAGGTACCGGATCAATCTGTCGACGAGTCGATCCATATCGAACTCGGAGAAGTAACGTGCCTGGGTACCGTCGAACAGCATGAAGATGTCTCCGGTCTGCGCCTTACTGAGTTCGATCCCGCCTGAGATCGTCGTCCGCTGCTCGGTGAGCTCGAGTCCGTTGGTGTTCAGGATCGTCACCGTTTCCACTTCGCGGGTGATGGAGACGCCCACGTCCGCGCTCGGATCGACGCGAGTGATCGCTGCGATCGCCTTCTCCCCGAGCTCGATCAACCGCTCCTCCGGGACGGCGGCCGTCCCTTCGTCGTAAACATCGGCCTGCACCGGGGTGGTATCCGCGGCGAACGAGAACTCGGCGGGTTCCCCGAACTTCGCCGAGTCGAGTGCCGCGGCGATCAGCTCGGATGGATCGGATAGGTCGGTCGAAGTGGCAAACCCGAGTCGTCCGTTCACGATCACCCGCAGGGCGATCCCGTCGATCGCGTGGCTCTTGATCGACTCCAGCTTGCCGGAACGGAAGTTGACCGGAACGGCCCGCCCGCTCAACCGATAGACCTCGGCTTGGTCGACCTTCCCTGCGAGGCTCTTCAGCAGCTTATCCATCACTTCCCTCCTATCGTTACGTTTGCGATTCGGATGTGCGGCGCCCCGTCGGTGACCGGGAGGGGGAATTGCCCTTCCTTCCCGCATCCGCCCGCGCCCCCGAACATCTTGAGGTCGTTCCCGATCATCTCGATCGAGCGCAGCGTCTCGAACACGTTTCCGGTCAGAACGACATCCTTCAGCATCTCTCCGATCTCGCCATGCTCGATCTCGTAGGCGTAGGCCGCGGAGAAGGTGAACTGCTCGAACACCGTCTGCCCGCCGAACGCCCGCACCGCGTACACCCCGTGATCGATCCCGGAGATCAGCTCCTCAAACGAGTGCGGTCCGGGCTCGATGTAGGTATTGGTCATGCGCACGATCGGTTCGTACTCGTAGGAGACAGCGCGCGCATTTCCCGTCGGCTCGGCTCCCATCCGCGCCGCGGTCTCGCGCGAATGGAGAAGCCCAGCAAGGATTCCGTTCTTGATCAGGTAGGTCTTCGCCCGTGGTGTTCCCTCATCATCGTAGGGGACGTTCCCACGCAGGCCAGGGATGTATCCCTCATCGACCACGTTCAGATCATCGTTGCCGAATCGGGTCCCAAGCTGCATGATCTTGCGCAGCCGCTCGTTCTTGTACAGGAAATCGGCCTCGCAGAAGTGGCCGAATGCCTCATGGATGAACACCCCGGCCAGGGCCGGGTCGAGGATCACCGTGTACTTTCCCCCCTTCACCGGCCGGGCGGTGAGGAGGTCGACCGCCCGCTGCGCCGCCGCCTGCGCGTCCGATTCCCGTCCGAGAACGTACTCGAACCCGGCCGCCGTCCCCAGAGATTCGAACCCCTGCTGGATGTTCTGCGGCGAGTCGCTCGCCACCGCGGCGAGCATCAGGGTGATGTCCGGGATCTCCTGCACGATGTACGTCCCCTCGGAGTTGGCGAACGTCAACTCGCGGAACGAATCGGTGTAGCGCACTGTCGAGGAGACGATCCGCTTGTCATGCGAGAGGATGATCCGGTTGTACTCCTCCATGAGCTTCTTCTTCTCTTCGAGGGGAACCTCGCGGAAGTCGCGATCCAGCGTGGCCCGCACCGTCTCCTGCACCGGATCGACCGAAGCGAGCCTTACCTCCTCGTCGGAGTGCTTGCTGACCAGCTTCGCGAACCGGGTAGCCTCCGCCACCTTTTCTGGTAGCTCGGAGACATCGTTGAACACCGCTATCCCCCACCCCCCGTCCTTGAGGCACCGCACGATTCCTCCGGACTCAACTGACCGCTCGAGGTTCTCCAACTTGTCTTTGCGAAACAATACCTGACTACGCGATGCCCGCTCGAGCCGCACCTCGGCATAATCGGCTCCACTCCTCTCCAACGCCCGTCTTATCGCTTCCTCCACGAATACCTCCTTTTCGGTTGCAACCTGTCCCATTCTAACGGTAGGATAACCCCGTCGCCAGATGAAGGGAGTTACAAGGGAGATGAATCAGGTGCTGAAAGCGATTCGTGATCGATGGAGCGTACGCCGTTCGGATCACGCCTTGGCGGAAATCCGCGCGGCGGGCCGCTGGGCCCCGTCCGGAAAGAACACCCAGCCGTGGCGGTTCGTGGTGGTGCGAAGCGGCGGAAAGCGCCGCGCCCTCGCCCGACTCGCCCCGCAGGACCGCATGATCGCGACCGCACCAGTGACGAAAGATACCGAAGAGCTCGCGGCGCTGATCCCGATCGGGCGTCCTGGCGAGGCTCCGCCCCGGCCCGACCGCCTTCCACTTGCAAAACTAGCGCGATATATATGAGGATGGTATGATGGCGCTGTTTGCCTGGCTTGTGCGGGGAATACTGTTGGTAATCCTACTTGCATTTATCTTTCCCGCTGAACTCCTATTCGCGATTGTATTCGATTCGCCGCTCGCACTCGCGTTAGGACTGCTTGCATTGGTCGTCATCGCACTCGAGTTTGTCCTTGCCGTCGCGCTTCACGTCCTCGGGAACCTGCTCGACGTCCTCATCATCCTTGGGCTGATCGGGATTGCCTGGAAGTGGCCGCGCGGGATGCGGGGAAGGTTCATCGACAAGCTACGGGTCGCGATCCGCTCCCTGCGCCGGGAGGTGGACTACCAACTGCGCCGCCTCACCGCGGCAGACCTCCTCCTTCTTGGGCTGATTGGGTTGCTCGTGCTCATCCTGAGCCTCTCCTCCGGGTTCCTCCACTTCCTCCTCACGGTCCTCGTCGTCCTCCTCATCGTCGGGATTGTGTGGAAGTGGCCGCGGGGGTTGCGAATCAGGTTCCTGGACAAACTGCGCATCGCGCTGCGTGCCCTGTACCACGAAATTCGGAGATTGATTTAATCGTTCTCTGTCTGGATTACCGTATTTCAGCGGGTTAGTTTCCTCCGCCTGCACTTGACACCGACCGAGAAATCTGTATAATGGCAACAAGTAGTTAATGATCCTGAAAAAGGCAAACCTATCGAAAAAGCGATAGGGGCGCAAAGCCACGGGCCGCGAGGTAGCCGGGCTGCCAGGAGTGGCAGCTCGGCTTTTGCGTTTAAAACAGTACAAGAAAGTGGGGGTAGAAAGATGCAGACAACGATTTACTACAGTGAAGGAGACGCATACCTGATGGAACAGGTGGACATGAAGGGAAAGCGGGAGCGCAAGTCCCGCTCCGCGGTGATCCTCTCCATTCTGGAGGAGTACTTCGAACGGGAGAAGCGGATCGGGGAGATTCTGATGGATCTCGGGGCGGTTACCCCATCCACGCTGGCACAGGGACTGGAACTGCAGAAGAAGAAGTTCACGGACAAACTCTTGGGCGAGGTGCTTCTCGAACAGGAACTCGTGGAGAAGGAGGCGCTCGATCGGGCGTTGATGATTCAAGGAAGGAACAAAGCAACTTGAGCTGATAAAGGCAAACTGCTCGCGAGGGCAGGACGCAAAGCCACAGACCTCCCGCAGGTAGCTGGGCTGCCAGCCTCGAAAGAGGAGGTAGAATTATGGTTAGGAGGGTAGGTTTAGGTAGAGGACTGATAGAGCTGATAGCGCTTATTTTTGTTACCTCTCTGATCATCATTGGTGCTATTCCGCATGTTGGGTACTCTTCTCAGTGTACGCAAACCGTTGAAATACCCGTCACACACACAGCCTGGGTGGATAATGACCATCCAAATCAATCAAATTATGATCAAAGTCTACTCCATGTGAGGGCTCGACCTAAACACCACTGTGGTGGGCACAACGTCAGGCGTACCTATTACTATTTCGACCTTTCAGCTCTTCCCTCAGGGGCTATTGTCTCTGCAAAGTTCAAGATTGATCCTACCTGCGGAGGTGACCCGGGTGATCTGGCACTGCATAGTACTAGTTGGAGTGGTAGTCCAATCACATGGAGTTCCCAGCCGGGACCTGGCGCCCTTCTTAATACCCGGCACTACAACGGGGGCACGGGGACGATTACTTTCAACGTGAGCAGTGCTCTTTCCGGAAGCCCGAGCGAGGTGGGTTTTGTCGTCAAGTTTAGCGATGAGAGCCCATCTGAAAAAGAACACTGCGATCACGTTAATCCACGTCTTGTCATCACCGTTGCATGTCAGGCGGACCTTGAGGTGACCAAGGAGTGTCACGCTCTGGTGGCCGGAGAGACGCATGCAGATGTGTACAC
>JAGGSO010000053.1 GCA_021159055.1 Candidatus Bipolaricaulota bacterium
TAGGGCCCGAGCCACCGTGCTCTTCCCGCACCCGGGCGGGCCACCGATGCCGATCGTCTTCATGAGAACTACCGTAACCGGATCCCCGCGCCGGGGCAAGGTGAAACTCCGGGAGATCCTCCGTGTAGATGGGGCGAGGTGATCAGAATGACAATGCGAAAGGTTCTAGCAGTAGCCCTGATCGTAATCGGCTTGATCGGCGCAGCCGCGCTTGCGAATGGCGCGCCGAGTCCGCTCGGGATCACTCCCTCTCCCAACCCTGGGTCGCTTTCGGTCAACATCTGGACCGATAAGCCGACCTACACGGTGGGGGAGAACGCTGTGATCTACTTCACGGTGAGTCAGCAGGCGTTCGTCTACATCTACGACATCCAACCGGACGGGATCGTGCGGCTCATCTTCCCCAACGCCTACTCGCAGAGAAACTACGTATCTCCCGGAACGCACTCCCTGCCGGACGGGAACTACCGCATGCGGGTGAGCCCTCCCACCGGGGTTGAGCAGCTTCAGATCATCGCGAGTACGGTTCCGTTGAACCTGGCCCCGACGAGCTACTCCGAGCCGTTCCCCCAGATCGGGCCGGATCCGCGATCAGCCGGTGCCGATATTCAAGCGCAGATCATGGGGATCAATCCAAATCCGCCATGCCCCCCGTGTGGAACCTGGGCCACGGCATGGACCTCGTTCACCATCGTGCCGGCGCCCAGCTATCAGCCCGGTTATTGCCCGCCTCCCTGCCCGCCCCCGCCTTGTTTCGGCTGCGTCCCCGGCGGGGCTTGGTACTGGTACAACGGCCAGTGGTACTACGGCAACCCGCCGAGCAACGGGAGCGGCTGGTATTGGTACCTCGGACCGGACGGCAAGTGGCACTTCACGATCCGCATCCACATCGGGAACAACTGACGCCCCACCAGTTTGCTACTCTCCCATCGACCGCGGAGGACCCGAGAGATCGGGTCCTCCTTGTTGTTTTAGTGAGAGATAGTGCAACAAGGCGTGCGGCGGAAGCACCGGAGGGCGAAGCGCTTCCGCCGCCTGTTCAAGGAGGCAAAGACCCCGGAAAGCCCCCACTTGCTAGGATCTAGCCTCCCCCCTCGTTTCTCACCACCCGGTCGAGTGTAATCTCGATCACTTTCATTGTCAACTCGTCTCTTTAATGAAAGAAACCCATCAGACACCAAACAAGGTGACGTTGATCACCTAGACTAGGGGCTTTCGTCCACAGATGCTCTATGCGGCTGCGCCGCGTCCGGCGAGGGCGCCGGTGGAGAACGCCCATAGGAAGTTGTACCCGCCGATCGGGCCGAACGCGTCCAGGATCTCCCCGCACAGGTAAAGCCATGGATGGACCCGACTCTGCATCGTCTTGGGATCGATCTCCCGCAGGGAGACCCCGCCTCCGGTCACCTCGGCGCGGGAGAACCCCTCCGTGCCGGTCCAGGGGAGGCGATAGGCGGAGAGGGCATCCAGAATGCGCTTCCGTTCATCGCGCCGCAGCTCGGATAGCTTCCGCCCTCCCGGGATGATCGCTTCGGACAGGAGGAGGTCGACAAGCCGGAGCGGGAGTTCCTCCCGCAGCCTCCCCCGGATCGTCTTCCTGGATGGGGAGATGACGTCCCTCCATTCCTCCCGCCCCATCCGGTTCCATCCTACGGTGATCGGAGGATGCTCTCCCCGCATCCGGGCACGGGCGGCGGCATGGGCGGTGTTCAGAACCACCGGGCCGCTGTAGCCGCGGTGGGTGAACAGGAAATCCCCCTCTGCCTCGATCCGGCTCTTCCCCTCCCCGATCGCGAGTCGAACCGGGAGCGTCACCCCGGCGAGGGCATGATGGGCGGCGGTCCCGCCCCGCAGCGCGACGAGGGCCGGATAGGGATCGATCACGGTGTGGCCGAGGCGGCGGGCGATCCGGTATCCCGTTCCGTCGGACCCGGTCCTCGGGTAAGACATCCCGCCGGTGGCGAGGATGATCCGAGAGGCGAGTACCTTCTCCCCGGTCTCCAAGGCGATGTGCCCCTTCTTCACCCCCACGACATCTGCCCCGGTCAGCAGGCGAGCCCCGTAGTGTTTGACTGTACCGACGAGGCGGGAATGGGCCTCTCTCCCCCCACCGCGGGGATAGACCTTCTCTCCCTCCTGATGCAGGTCCAGCCCGACCGGTCCGGTGAGGAAGTCGCGGACGGCGGCGAGCGGAAATCCGGCGAGGACCCGGCGCACAAGGTGAGGAGAGGAGTCAGTGACGTAGACCCCTGGTTCAACATGTGTCGGGAGGATGTTGCACCTCCCGCCCCCGGAGATCAGGATCTTCTGGCCGGGAGGGGTCTTCCGATCAAGGAGAACAACCCTCGCTCCGGCCCGGGCGGCAAAATAGGCGGCGGTCAGGCCGGCCGGTCCGGCTCCCACGATCCCGATGTCGTAGCGTTCACTCATTTTTTTGTCTCGTCCACTCTGCGCAGGAGCTCAGCCAGAGTGATCGCGGCGAGGGACTCGACGGTGAGGTCGGCATGGTCGAATCCGAGGGCGCGGGTAAGGGCGTTGGGAACGGCAACGCAGAATATCCCCGCCCTCTTCGCCGCAGCGACCCCGTGCGGCGCGTCCTCGAACACGATCGCTTCCTCAGGTTTCAACCCCAGGCAGGAGAGAGCAGCGAGGAACAGGTCCGGCGCCGGTTTTGCCTCCCGCACCTCATCACCGCAGCGGATGCAATCGAACTCTTTCAGAAGCCCGAGCCGGGAGAGGTGCCCGTGCACCCAGCTCCGCGGCGAGCTCGACGCCACCGCGAGCTTGAGCCCCATCCGCTTCGCCTCCTGGAGCCGGTCGACCACCCCTGGAAGGACTTCCTCGGATTCGATCAGCTCCTGCTCCCGAGCCCGCTGTCGCGCGTGGAGCGCGTCCCGGTCGACCGGACGGCCGAGGCACGCCTCGAGCTTATCGCACGGGTCGAAGCTATCCGGGGACCGTCCGAGGTAGTCGGCCCAGTCATGGACGGTCATGGTGCAACCGTGCTCGGCGAAGATCTCTTGCCAGCTTCTGAAGATTGGAACCTCCGTATCCAGAATCAGCCCGTCGAAGTCGAAGATAAGCCCGCGGATCATGTCTCACCTTTTTGCGGTGATGATACCGGCAAACCGTACGCGTATCATCTTCACGCGATGTTCAACGAAGAGCTGGAGCGGATGAGTAAGGAGCTGCAACATTGCGCGTTCTGCCCGTGGGCATGCGGGGTCGACCGGACGAAGGGAGAGCGCGGCGTCTGCGGGAGCGGAGCCGGGTTCGGGATCGGGGCGATCGTGGAGCATCACGGCGAGGAGCCGGTATTCGGGGGAAAGCACGGGATCTGTAATCTCTTCTTCTCCCGCTGCAATCTGCGCTGCATCTACTGCCAGAACTACGAGATCAGCCGGAACCGGGGGCCGGTCGTGGAACACGATCTGTCGTTGGAAGAGATCGTCTCCCGCATTGAGAAGGTCCTTGCCCGCGGGGTCTCCCATGTCGGGTTCGTCTCCCCCTCCCACATGATCCCCCAGACCAGGGCGATCATCGCCGCGCTGCGCCGCCGCGGGCATGCACCGACGCTCGTGTTCAACACCGGGGGATACGACCTGGTCGAGACGCTGCGCGGGTTGGAGAAGGAGATCGATGTCTACCTCCCCGACTTCAAGTACATGGATAATGACCTCGCGCTCCAGTATTCCGGAGCGCGGGACTACCCCGAAGTGGCGCTCGCCGCGATAAAGGAGATGGTCCGGCAGAAGGGGATCTCCCCTGAGTTCGATGCCCAGGGCTCCATCCGCCGCGGGGTGGTCGTGCGACACCTCGTCCTCCCCGGTGCGGTCGAGAACAGCATCGCCGTCCTGCGCACCCTCGCCCGTGAGATCTCCCCTGAGATCTACATCTCTCTCATGGCCCAGTACCACCCCACTCCGCCCGTCCGGACACATCCAACTCTCTCCCGCACCATCACCCCGGAGGAGTACGAACGAGTATTGGATGAAGCGGAGCGGCTCGGGTTCACGCACGGGTTCATCCAGGAGCTCTCCAGCGCGGGGAACTACCTCCCCGAGTTCATGCGGGAGAATCCGTTCGGTTGAGCTTCTTGCACACCCGCCGGTAAACCTGCTATTATGAGAATTGAGAAGACCATAAGGAGAGGGAGAAGGCATGTCTGGACATAATAAATGGGCGAACATAAAGTACCGTAAGGAGCGGCAGGACAAGAAGCGCTCCGGCATCTTCGCCAAGTTGATCAAGGAGATCACTCTGCAGGCGCGCAACGGCGATCCGAACCCGGAGAACAATCCCGGGCTCGCCCACGCGATCGAGCGGGCGCGCGCGGCGAACCTGCCGAAGGAGAACATCGAGCGGGCGATCAAGCGGGCGACCGGCGAGCTGGAGGGCGTCAGCTACGAGGAGATCACGTACGAAGGGTATGGTCCGGAAGGAGTGGCGATCCTGGTGCGGGTGGTGACCGACAACCGCAACCGCGCCGCCGCCGCGGTACGCCACATCTTCAGCAAGCACGGGGGGAACCTCGCCGCCGCCGGGAGCGTGGCCTGGCTGTTCGAGCGACGCGGGGTACTGACCCTCGAACAGCTTCCGGATGAGGTGGACAAGGACGAGCTTTTGATGAACCTGATCGAGCTCGGGGCACAGGAGTTCGACGATCAGGGCGACCTGATCGAGGTCTACTGTTCTCCGAACGACCTCGCCGCCCTCACGCAGGAGGTGGGGAAGCTCGGGATCACCCCGACGCGCGCCGAGGTGACGATGATCCCCAAGAACACCGTGCACGTAGAAGGGACGGCGGCGGAGAAGGTTCTCAAGCTGATCGACGCCCTCGATGACAACGAGGACGTCCAGGAGGTATTCGCCAACTTCGACATCCCGGATGAAATTCTGGCCAAGGTCGAGGGCGGTTAAACTGCGTACAGGAGGGAAGATGAACAGACTCAGTTGGTTGTTGGTGCTGTGCGCGGTGGTTACCCTGAGCGCCGCGGTGTTCGGGGAGACGATCATCACTACGAACGGATCGGTATTGCAGGGGACAATCGAGTTCGGGATCCCGGGGGTGATCAGCGTCACTTCGGATACCGGAGACGTATACACCGTGCAACGATCGAACATCAAGGCGATCCGGTTCGGCGGCGAGGACGGAACGGTTACGGTGGAGACGTTCGACGGAAACATCCTCGTAGGCAAGATCGGAGGGATCCCGGAGGTGATCGGGCTGCGGACCCCGGCTGGTGACGTGCAGTCGGTGAAGCTAACAAGCATCCAAGAGATCCGGTTCCCTGCCCCCGGACAACCGACCGCCTCGACCACGACAACAACGACTACACCAGCCCCTGCCACGACCACCGGCACTACCGGAGTTTCGCCAACGGCACTGGCGGAACAAGTTAAAGATGCCTACGGCAACGGGCGGTGGGGATTCACCCTTGGGCTTGACACCGGCTACCAGTTCGGCTTTTCGTCCCTGAATGGGTTTGGGATGCCGACTCTCTCCATCGGAGTGAACCTCCTGAACGGCGGCGGGATCGTGTGGCGAAGCTACTTCGTCCCCTCAGAGAAGTGGGCGGAGAAGACCGCGCTCAAGATTGCGCAGGAAACCCCAGGGATCAGCTATGATGATCTCCTCGCCGCGACGATCTCCCGTAGTCCGATTGCAAGCATCTATTTTCACGTCGGCACGAATTGGATAATCTGGCCCGAGGCTGGGTTGGGGGTGCTCTTCCGGCTTACCCCGAACATTCGGTTTGACCTCGGTGGGGCAATAGACATCCTCGGATTTTCGTGGATCTCCGTCGGTTTCTTGATGACATTCTGAAAGGAGGTACAGCATGAAGTACGCACTCGTGGGGATCGTTCTGCTCGCGATCGCTTCCCTTGCCAGCACCACGG
>JAGGSO010000054.1 GCA_021159055.1 Candidatus Bipolaricaulota bacterium
TTTCCTCCTCTTTCCCGGTCGGAGGAGGGGTTGGAAGTGGCTGAGGCATATAAGCGGCTTGTCCTTTCTGCCATCTCTCCGCTAGGACGTTGAGAATCTGCTTGGTTAGGGGTCTTGTGGTATATGGCAGGGTTTCACCAAGATGGGTTGTTGCCCACCGGAGCTGACCATAATCGATCGTTGGCGGGGAGCATAAATCCAACCGATCAGTCTGAATATCCCAATGGGACACCACTACCTCTGGAGGTAGGTACTCTCCCACTCCCAGGGTAATCCTCTTAACTTCACCGAGTTCTACCGCCTTCACAGCTAATTGATACCTACCAGATGCGTCGGGTGGAATCGAAATTAGCAAAGAAACAGTCGTCACTTGTCCCACTGCAAGCAGGTTAGGCCATAAGAGGCCTTGGGGTGTGTCTGTCAGGGCGCCTTCCGGGGCGATGTGCCAACCGGGTGGCAGCAGGGGAACGAGATGAAGCGCACCTAAGTTGCGTGTCGGTACCAGGCGCATGATTAAGCGTACGGTGCTCCCTGGAAGAGCGATGGGAGTGGAGAGATCGATGACCGGAGGGCCTATCTTGGCGCTGGCAGTAAGTCCACCAACTAACGCTGTTTGCGCGCTGAGGCGATCGCCCTCGCTTGCCTTAAGAGAGTAGTTTGCAGCAGGTTGTTCGTTGATACCGACTATTTGAACTGGACCGGCGATGAGTTCATTGTCCTGTGCCTGCAATGGGACCCAGATGTTCCGCCCTGTTTGGAGATTTACCAAAAAGATGGTCCCATCGATTTGCTGGATGTTAGCCTCTTCAGTGCAGCATCCGGTAACCACAACATAGAATTGTGCGCCTAGCGGTATCTCACCTGCCGGAGGTCCGGTGGGGACAAGACGAAATTCAAGATCAGCTCCTAGCGCCGGGAGAGTTAAGAGCAACAACGCAAACCACAAGAGCTTTTTTACGCTCATCTCCCTGCCTCCTTAGCCTTCCACTAACTTCTTGATCTCCTCTTCATTGAGTACTTTGTTGTAGATTCGAAGGTCATCCACCAGGCCGTGCAGGAAGAATTTCGGGGTGTTATCCGCATTGGTGTAGCGCCCAATGACCAGGGGGCCATTGTTGGTGTAAGGCTTGATCGTCGCTGTCTCTTCTCCCGCTGGAGCGCCGTCGATGTAGAACCGCACCTTTCCCCCACCAAAAGCGACGGCGATGTGATGCCATTCGTTCGGCGTGCCGATCCCTTTGTCGGACAGATATCCTACCCGCCGGGTGCCATCACCGATCACAAGCGCGAGCGCATCTTGGGTCCACTGCGCATAGAGGGTGTAGTTGGTGTAAATATCACTCTTGTCAACAGCCTTCTTCTGAAGGAGCACCTGACGACCGCTGCCCACTTCGGCCAGGTTGATCCATGCGGTGATGGTGAAACTGTCGGAGAGATCAAGGGAATCTGAGTCGGCGGCTTCTATGTATGACTTGGTCCCATCGAAGGTTGCTGCGTTACCAGTCTTTCCCTCGCTCCAGCTCACGCCGTGAAGGGTGGCTTTATTGCCCAATCCCGAAGCATCGCCCGCCGAGTCCCCTGATCCCTCGTCAAACTGCCAGTGGGCCACCAGCGGGCCAGCGGACGCCTGAGAGCTGGTTTCTTGTGCTGTCTTCTTTCCACAACCTACAAGCAAGAGAGCGATGCAGAAAAGAGTGAAGGAGATAATAAACACCCTTTTTGCTGAAGACGAGCTTCCACGCGCTTTCGACATGTTAACACACCTTCCTTCAGGTATATGTACCCCTTTCAAAAGGGCCTCTCTCTTCGTTTGTTTATCAACTCAGCATCTCCATTATAGCACTTTTTCGCTTCATTGCCTAATCTAGGACGTAGAATAATACCGCATGTCAAACTGATCGAACCGAAACAATGATCGCTTTTACGCGTTCTTGCCGCAGCAGTTCTTGTACTTCTTACCGGAACCGCACGGGCACGGGTCGTTCCGCCCGATCTTCTTCACCTTCACCACCGGCTTCTTCTTCGGCTTTTTCGGAGCGGTGGAGCTGGTCGAGTCCGACCCGGCGTGGACGTAATGCACGTTGCGGGCGGGACCAGCCTGCTCTTCCCGGCTCGGGGCGGTGAGGCGCGGGCTCAATAGCGACCGGACGATCTTGTCCGCTGCCCGGTTGAGCATCTCCTGGAATAGGACATAAGATTCGCGCTTGAACGCGACCAACGGATCGGTTCCGGCATAGGCGGTCCACCCGATCCCCTCCTTGAGGTCGTCAAGGGTGTACAGGTGCGCCAACCAGGCCTCGTCAATCGTGCGTAGGATGAGGTAGCGGGCGATGAGTGGGAATCGCTTCCCGAGCTTCTGCTTCTGGCGGGAGAGGGCTTTTTGAAAATGCGTTACCACGAGCTCCTTCAGCTCATCGGCATCCTTACCGTCGAGATCGGCCGGTGAGATCGGACCGAACACGGCGAGTTCGCGCGCGAGCCCGTCCAGCTTCCACTCGTCCCGTGGGCGGGACGGATCGACATAGCTTGCGACGATGTCGGCCGCGACCTCGTCGAACAGCTCGTTTAGATACTCGTCAAGATCGTCTGAGGATAGGCTCTCCGCCTCCTCGCGCGGGGGGAGGAGGAGCCGGTCGCGCAGCGCGTAGATCGCCTCGCGCTGTTTGGCGAGGACGAGGTCGTAGTCGAGGAGGCGCTTTCTGATCTCGAAGTTGCGGCCCTCCACCCGTTTCTGCGCCCGCCGGATCGACTTCGACAATAGCTCATGCTCGATCGCCTGCCCCTCTTCCATTCCCAGCCGGTCCATCAATGCACCAATCTTGTCCCCGCCGAAGATCCGGAGCAAATCGTCCTCGAGCGACAGGTAGAACTGGGAGGAGCCCGGGTCCCCCTGGCGGCCGGCGCGGCCGAGGAGCTGATTGTCGATCCGGCGCGATTCGTGGCGCTGGCAGCCGATGACGTGCAATCCTCCCAGCTCGGCCACCCCTTCGCCGAGCTTGATGTCCGTCCCGCGCCCGGCCATGTTGGTGGCGACGGTAATCGCGCCCCGCTGGCCCGCATCCTTGATGATCTCCGCTTCCTTCTCGTGGTACTTAGCGTTCAGCACGTTGTGGGGCAGGCCGCGCTTCTTGAGGAGCTTGGAGAGATATTCTGATTTCTCGATCGAGTTCGTGCCGATGAGGACCGGCCGACCGATCTTGTGCAGCCTTTCGATCTCCTCGGCGATCGCCTCGAATTTGGCCTTCTCGGTGCGGAAGATGACGTCCGGCTTGGCCTCGCGGATGAGCGGCTTGTTCGTCGGGATGACGACGACCGGAAGGCCGTAGATCTGCTTGAACTCCTCCTCCTCGGTCTTGGCCGTCCCGGTCATCCCGCAGATCCCCTTGTACAGCTGGAAGTAGTGCTGGAGGGTGATCGTGGCCAGG
>JAGGSO010000055.1 GCA_021159055.1 Candidatus Bipolaricaulota bacterium
GAACAAGCGTTGCGACGCGCTTACCCAGTTCGCTGGCTTCCCGCATTTTCATGTGGTACCCCTGGTTGAGATTCTTTTCACTCTCCGGGCAAGCCACTCAGGTCACCGGCTTTACGACCAAGCCGGAGGGACCCGAGACCTGTACCGACTATACTTTCTCGACCGGGAACCGCACTTCGGTCACGTAGGTGGATGGGTCACGGCCTGGTTCGGGGCCTTGCACGTAGACCTCTCGGTTGGGCCCGCAGATGCGGTAGCCGTTGGCCTCGATCCAGGCCATCAAGCGGTTGTACGCTTCGCCGATGGTGTCGTAACCTCCCTGATGCACGATACAAGCCATCTCGGTGATAGACGGCAACTGGCGGATCTTCACCCTGTCTCCCTCGGGCATTTCCCCGTTCACGGGCACGGCTGCCTCGACGTCCGCATCCCGCTCGCGGTATTCCTGGTCGTGGTAGATGGCCAGCGGGGGACCAGCGGGCCTGACCCCGTGTTGGCCGAGGTGCGCGAAAATCTCGCTGTACAACCGGTTGATATCGCTGTAAGTGGGGATGATATCCCGCACCGAGGCGGCTGTTATGGCTGGAATCTTCTTGAGTACAACTTCTTCAGTGGTCATAGTTTCCTCCTGTTCGATCTGCCTCAGCCGCCACTCAACGCGGACCAGCCGCGCCTGCTCCTCTTCCAATCGCTGCTGAAGCTCGGTTTGTTTCATACGTAACATGCCTCGAATCTGGGCTGGCGGCAGGTCTCCGTCGAGTAGTCGGGAGATCTGGGCCAGCGAAAGTTCCAGGTCTTTCAGTGCCAGGATGCGATTGAGCCGGGGCAACTGGTCGGCCGAGTAGTAACGGTAGCCGGTGAAGGGGTCTACCTTAGCCGGCTTGAGTAGACCAATCTCGTCATAATAGCGCAGCGCCTTTACCGTCACCTGGCTGAGTTTGGAGAATTCACCGATCCTGAACATGCTTTTGCCCCAATTGCGCTATTTTCCTGACTATGCTACACCCTCCGGTAGGGGGAGAGTCAAGTTGGGATAATCATCGCATAAGATTTCGGTTGTTCGATTGTATGGTTATGATCTCGGTTTACTTTTCCCGTACGACGTGGTACCGTCTCATCGCACATGGCAGTTATAGTGCGGTACGATGTGTTCCCGGCGACGGTAGTCAGGCATGACACCCGGGTGACGGTGATCGCCCGCGCTGCAGGGCGGGAGTTTCGCGCCCTCCTGCGCAACACCGGACGGCTCGCCGACCTGATCCATCCCGGGGCGGAGATCCTGTGCCTTCCGAAGGAGGGCGGAAAGACCGCCGCGCAAGTGCTGGGAACGGTAGTGGATGACGAGCGGGCAACCTTACTCGACACTTTGGTCCAGGCACGGGCGTTCGAGACCGCGGCAAAACGCGGGTTGATCCCGTGGCTGCCCGGGATCGTCCGTCGCGAGGTCCGGGTGCGGGAGAGTAGGTTGGATTACGCAATCGAGCTCGCGGGCAAGCAGGGTTTTCTGGAGCTGAAATCGGCCGTCCATCTGCGCGGGGAATGCGCCACCTATCCCGACGCCCCGTCCGCCCGCGGGCGGCGGCACATCGCCCTTCTCACCGAGCTGAGCCGGAATGGCTACCCGTGCCTTATTGCGTTCATCGCCGCCCATCCGGCTGCGGACCGATTCTGTCCCGACGTGGAGACCGATCCCGAGATCGGGAAGGCGCTGCTGGCGGCGCGCGCCGCCGGGGTGAGGATCTACGCGCTCAAGCTGCACCTTACCCGTGCGGGTGCAGTGGTCCTCGATTCGCCGGCGATCCCGGTTGTACTGCAAAACATATCGAACCGATAACCGCGGAGTTCACTTTCCCGTGAAGAGAGATTATCATGTAAATATGAGGAAAATACCTTGCCGTCGGTGTCTCATCTGGGGGGGTGGAGCGGCCGCCCTGCTCGTGGTGTGTGCCCTCATCTGGCTCGTTGTCGCCGGGCGCAGCTCGGCCGGAGGGATCGTCGTCCCGCGCGATTTTTCCACGATCCAGTCGGCGCTTGATCACGCATCACCGGGCGATACGATCATCGTCCGGGCCAGCGGCGGACCGTATCACGGACCACTTGTGATCCAGACGCCTGATGTGAGCATCCTCGCCGCTGATGGCCGGGCCGTGATCGCGTGCGACGACACGGAGCCGGGGATTACGATCAAGACACGCGGCGTCACCCTGCGCGGATTCGAGGTAAAGGCAAACGGCATCGGTGTGCGGCTGAAGCTGGCCTCCGGTGCCGCGCTCGACGACCTGGTGATCACGGGAGCGCGCATCGGAATCCAGGTGGACGAATCCGACGGGAACATGCTGACGGCGATCAATGTGCGGAACGGAGAGGTTGGAATCGAGATGAAGTCGGCCGATCGCAACGTGCTGCGACGGATCCGGATCGATACGGTCGCGGACGTCGGGATAAGGCTCTCCAACGCATGGTTGAACACCGTTGAACACGCCACCGTGAACGGAGCAAGGGTCGGAATCTCACTCGCAGACGGCTCAGAGGAGAACCGAATCGCATCGTTCGTCGGCAACGAGTGTGGTACAAGCGGGGTGGAGATACTGGACTCGTCTTCGAACACGGTCACAACCAGCACCCTCGCCGGTTGTGCGATCGGTGTTTCGCTCAACACCGCCGACAACAACACGGTGGAGAACAACCGGATCAAGAACAGCCGCAACCAGGGGATTGCTCTTTACAAATCGCGGCAAAACACGCTCTCCCTCAATACCATCGTCAGCAGCCGCGGAAACGGGATCCACATCTCCGACAGCCGCGGCGACACCGTCGCCTACAACTCCGTCACCGGGTGCAGCGATGCCGGGATCAGGCTGGAGAGGGTTGAGTCGAGCCTCTTCCTCGGGAACAGGGTCGAGAACAATGCGGTCGGGATTCAATGCCACGAAGGATCAAGGAACAGGGTTCTGCGCAATGAGCTTTCCGGCAACACACTGGCGGGGATCGTTCTGTCAGAGGGGGCGGACAACCTATTCCTCGACAACACCGTCACCGAAAGTCCCCACGGGATCGCCCTGATCGGATCAACCGGCAATCAGTTCCTCCGCAACGACGTAACGGCCTGCTCCGCAGACGGGGTCTCGCTCCTCAATCACTCCGATCGAAATCTCATTCAGGATAACACCATCGAGAGGGATCACATCGGCGTCCTGATCGCGGCTTCCTCGCGAGGCGCCGTTACGGACAATCGTATCAGCGGCTGTGAGACTGCGATACGGCTGTTTCAATCAGGTACCGGAACGAGGGTCGAAGGGAATCTCATCGTCGACAACTCGATCGGGCTCGAGGTCTCTTCCCAATTGGAGAAAGACGAGACGATTCTTGGCGACGTGGATGCCGAGCTCCTCCAGGGCGACACAGAGTTCCAACTCGTGCTCGCCAACAACACCTTCGCCCGCAATACCTCCTACGACATATCCAACACCACGGACAAGACCGTCTATGCGGCTGGCAACTACTGGGGCGATCGTCACGAAGAGAGACCGGGACGCGTTGTCGGCAAGGTCGTCCTCCCCCGCTCGGCGTGGAAGGGGACGATCGCGATCGGTACGACCGACTCGTTCGATCAGATCATCATCGGACGTTTGCTCCAGCTGGCACTTGTCGCCGATGGGGTCAAGGTCATAGACCTGATCGGCCTGGGAGACGCGGAGATGGTGAAAGAGGCCCTGTTGGCGGGAGACGTCGATCTTGCCATCGTTGATCCATCATTCGTGAACGCGGATGACCTATCCGCTCGCGGGATCGTCATCTCCCACCCGCTTGCGGTGGAGGACCGGTTGTCGCTCGTCGTCTCCCCCGACATCGCGAAGGAGCTGCCGGGAGGTGCGATATCTGATCTGGCAGCGTACCTCTCCGCCGGGGACACGACGCTGAAGCTCGCGGTTCAAAGGACAATCCCACGGGAGCAGGTCCAGTCGCTAGTATCCGCATACGGGATTCCTCTCACGGAGGACAACATCGTCTGGACCACAGGGATCGATGAGACCGAGACCCTGCTCAAATTGGGGACGGTAAACGCAGGGATCGTCCACAGCATCGAAGAGACGGTGACGATGCTGGGGTTTAGGGTGTTGGCGGACGAACGGAACATATTCGCTGTATCGCACACCGCTTTCTTAACAGCGCAGCGGGTGATCGCCGCTCTCCCGGAGGTCAGCATGGTCGAACAGCAATTGCGGCCGCTTCTTACCACGGACAACGTCCATTCCCTGGTGGTAAAGGTGAGATTGCTGCACCGCGAGCCGAGAGAGGTGGCACAGGAATTCATGCTGCAACACGGACTGATTGAGCGATAAACGGAGGAGATCGGTATGAGACTGCAGCACAACAGAGGTAACCGGTGGGGGAGGCGTCTGCGGACGGTGGGGCAATGCCTGCGGCGATGGTGCGCCGATTGCATGTCGAATGTCTATTACCGTTCCTCCCTGCGGGTCAAGATCATTGTCCCGGTGTTCGTCATCACCCTCGTCGTCATCGGCATCCTCGCCTGGTTGTCGTTCACTTCGCTCTACACGACCATCGCGGGGATATACGAGCAACGCGCCCGCAGCGTGGCCAGCGTGGTCTCCAAGTCATTGCAGGAGAAGGCGTACATCCTGTACTACTCGGACCAGCTCGAATCCGACATCGATACACTGATGAAGCGATACGATTCCATCGTGGGGATCACCGTCATCGGGATGACCGGCAGAGGGCTGCGCGTGGTGGCGAGCACCGATCCATCCGCCGTCGGACGGATCCTGGCAGAAGATGAACAGGCCGCCTTTCTCCCCCTGCGCGACGTGCAGGTATCGCGGGTCCGTTCCGGAAAAGAGGAATATCTCCGTGCCGATTATCCGCTGTTCATGGACGGCGACCTAGTCGGCGTCGTTTCGGTGGATATGTCCCTGGCGGAACAGCAGCGGTACATCACCCGGCTCTCCTGGAAGCTGGGAATCGCATCCATCCTTGGGTTCCTCGTACTGGGGTTCCTGCTGTACAGCATCCTGGACGCGATCATCACGCGGCCGATCCTTCGGTTGGCGGCGGCAGCCGAACGCGTAGCACAGCGGGAGTACAACGTGCAGGTATCAGCCGGGCCGGCGCGGCGGGTTGGGGTCAAGGTCCGCGACGAGATCGCCCGCTTCATCGATGTGTTCAACCTGATGGTGAAGATGATCGGATCACGCGAGCAGGCGTTGCGTGAGATGATCATCCTGGACGAGGAGACCGGAGCCTATACGTTCTCCTACTTCCAGCGGCTCATCGACCAAGAGATAAAGAAGGGGCTGCGCTACGGCCATCCGACTTCGATCCTGTTGATCGACATCAAGGGGATCACAGAGCTGCCCGCGCCCGATAAACGAAGGTTGCTCCAGGCGACGGCCAACTTCCTGACAGGACGGCTCCGGTCGGTCGATCCGGTATTCCGCGTCAGCGACCAGCGCTTCGTCGCGCTCCTCCCCGAGACACCCCTCTCCGGCGCTCGGGCGGCGGCGGAGCGCCTGGCCAGCCAGGTGGCGGACCTCAAAGTGGAGACCGGCCTTGCATTTACAATTACCATCAAGGCCATCGGATGGAGCGGTGAGGAACCGCCGAAGCTGGATGAACTGCTGAACCAAGTTCGCTCTCCCCACGAAGGCAGCTAGTACAGGACATGAAACGAAATACCGGCAAACTGCCCATCCTCGTGATCCTGTCCGCAAGCCTGATGCTGGCGCTCATCCCGGTGGCGGTGCAGGCCGCTTCCTCTCCGACGGTCACTATCAGGGCGATCGAGATCAAGAACCTGGTTCCGTTTGAGATCACATTTCAGCTCCAGAACACCGGTGACAAGAAGCTGGAGCGGATCATCGGAGATGCTACGCTGACCGACAGGTTCGGCATCACGATCGACGAGCTCCCGATCGAGCCATTCTCCGTCGCTCCGCAGACGACGGCCACAATAACGGTGACCAGCCGCTGGGAGTTTCAGAAGGTAGGGATCTATCTGCTCCAGATCACGCTTGATGTCGGAGCGGGCTCCCTCATATCCAAGTCGCTTGCGTTCCGCATCGTCCCGATCAGCCTCCCCCATGCTCCGCCCGTGCATATGGAGGGTGAGGGCCTGTACACGGTGCACCAACAACCGGCGAACTGGGGGATCCCCCTGATCAACGCTCCTCAGGCATGGGAGACGACTTACGGCAAGAATGAGGTGGTCGTCGCCGTGATCGATTCCGGCATCGACAGCAGCATCCCGGAACTCGCCCGCAGCATGTGGACGAACCCGGGAGAGATCCCCGACAACGGGATGGACGACGACGGCAACGGATACGTCGACGACATCCACGGATGGGATTTTCGGGACAACGATAACAGCTCGCTCGTCGGCTCTAAGCTTCATTGGCATGGTACCTTCGTGGCATCGATCATCGCGGCCTGGCCGGATGACAAGGGAATCGTGGGTGTAGCGCCGGGGGTGAAGCTCATGGACCTGCGGTTCCTCGACTCGCGCAATCTGTTCTACGGTTCAGATTGGAAGAAGTTCGCGGCGGCGATCGATTACGCGGTCGACAACGGCGCCGACATCATCAACATGAGCATATACGCGAACGGAAAGCCCCCCAGTTACTTCGAGCACGCCATCCGCCGGGCTGTGGCACATGGGGTGATCGTCGTCGGAATCGCGGGAAACGACGGTAAGCCCCAAGTAAGCTACCCGGCGAAATACTCGTCCATCCTTGCGGTCAGTGCGATCGACCGAAACGAGCATCTCGCATCGTTCAGCAACTACGGACCCGAGGTGGAAATCACGGCACCGGGCGCCAGGGTAACCGCCCTCTTCCCGGGCGGCATCGCTGGGACGGCCTCCGGCACATCGTTCGCCGCCCCACACGTGTGCGGTGTGCTCGCGCTCATCCTCTCCGCGCACCCGGGTATGACGGGAGAACAAGCGGTGTCGCTCTTGGAGGCGAGTGCAATCGACCTAAAGCCGCCGGGGCGGGATTACTACTTTGGATATGGACTGATCAATGCCGCCGCCGGTGTATCGCGGTAGCCGCAAAGCACTTGAGGTCACGACTGCCGTTGCCCCGGGGCAGGCTCAGCTATCCAGCGTCAGTGAGCGCGATCCGCATCCGGTTCAGGGCCTCGGCCAGGGTCGAGCGCGGACACGCGAAGTTGAGGCGCACGAATCCCTCCCCGCCCGGGCCGAACCGGGCCCCGTCGTTCAGCGCCACCCGCGCCCTCCGGAGGAAGAACTCGTGCGGGTTCCCATCGAGCGCATCCCGGCAGTCGAGCCACGCCAGGTACGTCCCCTCGATCGGCCCCATTTTTACCCCGGGGAGCCCATCCCGGACGAACCGCGTCACGTAGTCGCGGTTTTCCGCAAGGTACGCGATGAGATCGTCCAGCCACTCCTCCCCGTGGCGGTAGGCGGCCTCGGCCACGACGTAGCTCATGATCCCCGGGTGCGGCACAAGCCCGCGCTGCGCGGCCTCCAACCGAGCACGCAGCTCCGGGTTGGGGACGACCGCGATCCCGCAGCTGATCCCGGCGACGTTGAACGACTTGTTCGGAGCGAACAGGGTGACGGTGCGGTCCGCGATCTCCGGGGCGATACTCGCGATCGGGATGTGGCGCCGCCCGTCGTACACGAAATCGGCGTGGATCTCGTCCGAGCAGATGTAGACCCCGTTGCGCACGCAGATCTCCGCCATTTGTTCCAGCTCGGCCCGGGTGTAGACGCGTCCCACCGGGTTGTGCGGGTTGCACAGCAGGAACATGGACGCCTCCCGCGCCAGCCGGGCGAAGTCGTCGAAGTCGATCTCGTAGCGTCCAGCCGAATCGCGCACGAGCCGGTTGAGCCGTGCCTCCAGGCTGGCGTGGTCCGGAACGTCGAGGATCGGGAAGTAAATCGGGGTCTGGATGAGCAGTCCGCTTCCCTGCCGGGCGAGCGCGTGTGCGGCCAGGTTGAACCCGACGACCACGTTGGGGACGAACACGATCGCCTCCGGCGTTACTTTCCACCCGTAGCGCCGGGCGATCCAATCGACGATGACCGCGCGCAGCTCCGGCGGCTCCTGCGGATAGCCGAAGATCCCGTGCTCGACGCGGTCGCGCAGGGCGTCGATGACCGCGGGCGGAGCGGGAAAATCCATGTCCGCGACCCACAACGGAAGGACATCGGGTTCGAACAGATTCCACTTAATGCTGTCCGTACCCCGGCGGTCGATCACCCGGTCGAAATCGAAGCGGTGTTCAGCCATCGTTACCTCTTCATCCAATTGGTGCTTTAATCCGAGAATCCGACACGATTCGCTGGCCCACTCCTCTCAATCGCTTAATTGTACGGACCGGTGCGGCGCGCACCAATTTTCCATAGATGCTCACTCACACCCACTCGCCATGAATGACGATTTCCGGAAAATGGACAGTAGGGAAAGGGAAATCCCGTGCCCGTGCTCTCCGGGATCGTCTCGCGCGAGGCCCTTGCCAGCTATCCCTCACTTCTGGAGCCCTCTACCACTTCTGATGCGGGTGGAATGACGGGGGGAGATCGGGCGGGGCCCGTTCGTCTCAGAGTTCTCCGGCCATCGCGCTCCTTCCCGGGCTGTTCGACCCGGTCGCCGGTGTTCGGAAGGTGGTGGTCCGGAGCTGGGACGGACGTAAGGTCCGCGGCTCGGAGGTCGAAGCGGGCCTGGAGCCAGTCGGCTTCATGCGCGACGATCAGGAGATGATCCACTGCAGAAGGTACTGATCTCGCCCGCGCCATCCCGCGAGGCGTGCCTCATCCCTCACTTTTGCGCAGCAACGGCTCTGTGTCGGGCTGTGCAGGAAGATTGATATTAATCTTTACAAAACAATAACTATGCGATTAAAG
>JAGGSO010000056.1 GCA_021159055.1 Candidatus Bipolaricaulota bacterium
GCATTAGATTCTATTGGCAGCTGATGTACCTCATACCCCGTGATCCCGCCGCTTCCCGGCTGAGATGGCCAACGGATTCGGAAAATCCACAGAAAATCCCATCTTGTTATGCCTATTTGACCCCTCGCGGGTAGGGTGTTACACTCAGTATGAACGTTCGTTCAAAGGAGGATGGCGATTGCAGGAGAAAGTGCTCCAAGCGGCGAGCAGGCTCTTCGCAGAAAGAGGATTCTACGCCACCGGAATGCGGGCGATCGCCGCTGCAGCCAAGGTCTCGGTCGGGACCATCTACAACCACTTCCAGACCAAGGAAGAGATCCTGGAGGCAATACTGTGCGATGAGGTGGAGCGCCGTTCCAAATTCCTGCAGGAGGTGGCGAAGGAGAAGCTGCCACTGGTGAAGAAGGTGGAGAAGCTCGTTGCGTTCCACTTTTCTCTCCTTGAGGAGAGGCGCGATGCTTCCCTCCTCTTCTTCCGCGAGCGGTTCGACCCGAATCCGGGGATCCGCCGCCGGTTGGAGAAGCTGTATGATGGGTTGGCGAACCAGATCGCTGCGCTGCTCCAAGATGGGGTGAGAGAGGGGGAGATAGTTCCCTATTCCTGTCTGGACGCTGCTTACATCCTGTTGGGGATGATGGAAGCGGTGAGCCTTCGGGCACTGCGGGACGACCGAGTCGCGGCGTCAATCAGAGAGGAAGCACCGAAGGAATTGACGCGCGCGATCTGGGCCTGGCTTAAGGGATCCCCAACGGAGATACCAGCATAAAAAGGAGGAGAAATGCTCGATTACGGGAAGAAGGCGTTACTGCTCGGACTGGGAACTCTCGCGTTCTCGCGCGAGAAGGTGGAAAAACTCGTCGATGAACTGATAAAGAAAGGTGAACTGACGATGGACGAAAAGGCGTCCCTTATCGATGAACTCGTCGAAGAGGGAGAAAAGCAGGAGGAGCTGGTGCTGGCGAAGCTAAGGGAGGTACTGAAAGGGATCATCGACGAGTTCGGGATCGTGCGAAAGGATGACCTCAAGGCGATCGAGGAGCGGCTCTCCCGTATCGAAGAGCACATAGTTGCCTCTGAAGATAAATCCGCTCCGTAGATACCGCGAGTTGCGGCGCCTGCGCCGGATCACCGCGATCCTGGCGGGGTACGGGCTGGAGGAGATCGTCCTCCTCGTTCGTGGACGGCGATTCCCGGTCCGCAAGGTCCGGGTCGATGCCGCCACCCGGGGAGCACGACTGCGCGGCGCGCTGGAGGAGCTGGGGCCGACGTTCGTCAAGCTCGGGCAGATTCTCAGCCTGCGCCCTGATCTTGTTCCACCGGACATCGCGCTCGAGCTGAGCAAGCTGCAGGATGCGGCGCCGCCGATCCCGTTCGCACAGATAAGGGAGACCCTCGAGTCCGAGCTGGACCGGCCGATCGATGCGGTGTTCGCGGAGTTCTCCCCCGAACCGATCGCCGCGGCGTCCCTCGCCCAGGTACACCGTGCCCGAACGCACACCGATGAAATAGTAGCGGTGAAGGTGCAACGGCCCGGGATCGCTCGGGTGATCGAGTCCGACCTCGACATTCTGTTTCACCTCGCCCAGTTGATGGAACGCCATCTCTCGGACGGAGAGCGGTATGCTCCTGTGGATGCGGTAACGGAGTTTTCCCGGAGCATTCGGAAAGAGCTTGATTTCGTTCATGAGGCGCGGAACGCGGAGATCTTTGCCCGCAACTTCGCCGGGGATGAGACGATCCACGTCCCTCGCGTGTTTTGGGATTACACCACCCCCCGGGTCCTTACGATGGAGTACATCGATGGGATAAAGTTCTCCGATTTAGATGCGCTTGAACAGGAAGGTCTCGACCGCCGGGTCCTCGCGCGCAACGGAGCGAGGGCCATACTGAAGCAGGTCTTCGACCATGGGTTCTTCCACGCTGACCCTCATCCCGGGAACCTCCTTGCCCTTCCGGGGAACGTCATCGCCCCCCTCGACTTCGGGATGATGGGGCGACTGGATGAGAGGTTGCGCGACCAGGTGGCAGAGCTCCTGTTCGGGGTGGTCGAGCGGGATGTAGACTTGATTATCCGTGCGCTTACGGATATGGGGTGCGTGCAGGCAGGCTCTGACTCTGCAGGTTTGCGACGCGATCTCCTCGATATGCTCGACGAGTATTACGGGGTACCGCTGAAGCGCCTTGACTTTCGGCGGCTGTTCGAGGATGGGCTCGATCTCTTCCACCGCCACCACCTCAAGGTCCCGGCCGGGTTGGTCCTCATGGGAAAGGCACTCACCACTGAGGAAGGAGTCGGGCGAATGCTCGATCCCGACTTTGATATGGTGACGATGGCAAAACCGTACGTGAAAAGGCTCTTTGTGCGACGTTATACCGCCGAGCTCAAACCGGGGCATTGGTTGCCCGTACTCGAGCGATATCTCCGGTTGGTGAAGGAGCTCCCTGATGAGATTGAAACGGCCCTACAAAAGATGTCAGAATACGACCGGACGGATAATTCACCGCGCGATTTTAGGATCTGGGAACGGGTTGCGCATGCGATCGCTATCGGCTCGATCTACATCGGTTCGGCCATCGTCTTGGGGTTTGAGGTAGGCCCCTGTGTTGACGGCCTATCGATCATCGGTCTTGTCGGGCTAGGGATCGGGGTGCTCCTGACCGGATGGCACGCGATCTCAAATCGAGGAAAGTACAAGGGATGAAATTCGATCCGAAAAGAGAGAGCGAGAGGATAACCCGCTTTATCTCTCAGGCAATGGATGAGCTCGGGAAGGAAGGAGCGGTCATCGGCCTTTCCGGCGGAGTGGATTCAGCGGTTGTGGCTTCCCTCTGTGTACGGGCCGTGACTCCGCAGAAGGTGCATGGCCTTATCCTTCCCGAACGTGACTCCGATCCAAAGGCGATGGAAGATGCGCGGGATCTGGCGCAAATCCTCGGGATCAAGGCAGAGGAGATCGATCTTACCCCGATCCTCTCCGCCCTCGGGGCGTACCGGCCGATCCCCCGCATCTTTGCGCGGCCGTGGCTTGTGCGTGCGATCTACAGACGGTTTAAGAAAAAGAAGGGTGTCTCTCACCTCATCCATTCCCTCGGACCGCCGGCGGAGAGGCCGGAGTTCTCGTTTGCGAGCTTTGCCCTTCCCAAACTGCGGATGCGCATGATCGTGCTCTATCAGCGCGCGAGCCAACTGAACTATGCGGTGGTCGGAACCACCAACCGTACCGAATGGGAAATAGGGCACTACGACCGCTACGGCGACGGGGCGTGCGACATCGATCCGATCGTCCACCTGTACAAGACCCAGGTAAGAGCACTGGCACGCTACCTCGGTGTTCCCCACGGGATCATTGACAAGCCTCCCTCACCCGATCTGATCCCCGGGATCACTGATGAGCTTGCGTTGGGGATCTCCTACCCGGAACTCGACCAGATCCTCGTCCTCATCGATCAGGGGCGAACCGACGCGGAGATCGAAGAGGCCCTAAGAACGCCGATTACGGCGATAAACGAGGTGCGGAAGGCGATGCACCAGGCCGATGCGGTGCGTTCCCTCCCGCTTTCGCTGCTTGACAATGAAGCGTAGACTGTGTTATAGTCCTGAACGAACGTTCGTTCTGCCGATTGGGCAAGAAGGAGGAACAGGATGAAAGCAGCAATCAGCGGTTCTCCAGCGGAGAAGATCGTCCTGAAGCTCGTGGAAAACAACGTGCTTCGGGGAGGAGCAGTGCGGTTGGCCGATCGGGTGATCTGGGAGGTCATCAAGCGTTCCGATAATCCGCCGGGAATGAAGCGGGATGAGTGGCTCACCATGCGGGCGCTTGTTTACTCATTCGATCGTATCATCCGCCGCGGCCAGGTTTCGGAGGCGGCAAAGCACCGGTTCATTGAGTTCGCCCGCAACCGGTTGGGGAAGGACCCGGCCCGCGAAGCGTTCAAGGAGAAGTACGGGGATTATCCCCCTGGATTCCTTACGATCAGCCCCTCGCGGGCGTGCAACCTCAACTGCACCGGCTGCTACGCCGGGACAGAGAAGAGCCCCAAGACCCTCGACTTTGCCACCTTCGATCGGATCCTGAACGAGGCATCGGAGCTATGGGGCATGTGTTTTGTGGTGATCTCCGGTGGGGAGCCGTTCATGTACAAGAGCGACGGTAAGAACCTCCTGGATATGGCGGAACGACACCCTGACATGTACTTCCTCGTCTACACGAACGGCACCCAGATCGACAAACAGACCGCCGCGCGGATGGGGGAGCTCGGGAACATCACCCCGGCTATCTCGGTGGAGGGGAAGATGGCGACGACGGAGGCCCGCCGGGGAGAGGGGGTGTTCGGGAAGGTGATGAACGCCTTCGAGAACCTGCGAACGAGCGGAGTTCCGTTCGGGCTTTCCATGACCGCCACCCGCCATAACTGCGATGAGCTCTTCTCCGATGAGGTGGTGAAGTTCTACTTCGATGAGCAGGGGGCGATGTACGCGTGGATCTTCCAGTACATGCCGATCGGAAAGAACTACGATCTCTCCCTCATGATCACCCCGCAGCAGCGACTACGATTACAGCGGCGGATGTGGGAGGTGATCAAGGAAAAGAAGGTCTTCCTGATGGACTTCTGGAACTCAGGCACAGCGGTGCACGGCTGCCTCGCCGCCGGCCGCCAGGCCGGATACTTCTACATCAACTGGAACGGGGATGTCACTCCGTGCGTCTTCGTTCCGTACGCGGCGACAAACATCCATGAGATCTACGACCAAGGCGGCACGATCATGGACCTGATGGAGATCGACTTCTTCAAGCGGATTCGGGAGTGGCAAAAAAGCTACGGGTACAAGACGAAACCGATGGAGACGAAGAACCTGATCATGCCGTGTGTGCATCGCGATCACGTCGACGTTCTCTTCCCACTGATCAAGGAGTATAACGCCAAACCGATCAACCAAGAAGCGGACCGGGCGTTGAAAGACCCCAGCTACTATGACGGCTTGTACAAGTACGACCGCGCGTGTGCTACGGTCTTGGATCCGGTCTGGGAAAAGGAGTATCTCCGGGGAGAGACTGTGCGGATCGAGATTCCCAAAATGCAAGAGGAGCCTGTGTCCGAGGCTACCCACTAACTCAATGGAGACTGCAACGGCGATCGGGATGGTCGTGCTCGGCTATCTATCGGGCTCGATCCTTACCTGCCAGCTCATCGGAAGGAAGATAGGGGTAGATCTCTACCGGGTGGGGACAAGGAATCCCGGGGCGGCGAACCTTTACCGTAAAGGGGGGCGAATCTACGGGATCATTGGATTCGTCCTGGACGCGGCGAAAGGGGTCATCCCCGTCTTTCTGGCGAACGGAGTCCTCGGGCTCTCCCCGTGGGGGGCGGCCTTGGTGGGGGTCCCGTGGGTGGCGGCCTTGGTGGGGGTCGCGGCGATCGTCGGGCATGACTGGCCCCTCTACTTCAAATTCCGTGGGGGCAGGGGGCTTTCCACTTCCATCGGGGTCACGGCCTACCTCCTCTTCCAGCCGTTCTTGATCGCCTTGCTCGTCGGTACCTTCGTCGGCTTGATCGCGCGTGGAATCCCTGCGATCAGGGGCTACGCGATCCCGATCGGGGGCGCGGCAGGCTTCCTTGTGATGCTCATCATCTCCACTTACACCGGTGAGCCCGCACCACTGGTGTTCTACGTTTTCGCGGCCTCGGTTGTCGGCCTCATCCGAAATCTCCCCCCGTTCCTCCGACTGGTGCGGGAATGGGAAAAAACATATGTATCTCCAAGGTTATAATCTCGATGCGGAGGTAAGAAGGTACTGATGGAGACTCTTTCGGCCCCGCGGAGGGATTGTGCGGAGATGCAATGGAGAAGAGGGCGTGCCGGGGCAGCTGAAAAAGGTGGGCAAATGATGAGGGTTATGGAGAAAAAGCAGGTTCTGCTCCTTATCTCCACCCTTTTTGGGATCGCTTTGCTCGGCATCATGATATGGCTCGCCCGGCCGATGGCGATACTAGCCCGGATCAAGGCACTCGGGGCAGGCGGGATCAGCGCGTTTGTCATAAGCGTCATCGTTGGGTTCTCCTTCGGGGTCGAGGGGTGGAGAAGACTCCTCCGCGACTATGGACTGAACTACTCCTTCCGGCGGACCTTCGGCATGATGGCCGGAGCCTACGCCGTGACATATCTCACACCGTCTTTCTACCTCGGAGGTGAACCGGTGCGGGCATTCGCCGCCTCAGACGGGTTCACACGGCGCACTCACGAGGTGGTCGCCACCATCTTCATCGAGCGGCTCATCTACTTGATCGTCATCGCGAGCTTTCTCCTTGCAGGCGGGATCATCGGATTGGAAAGCAGCTCAATATCCGGTGGGCTTCAGCAGGGGATCGTCGGGCTTGCGGGGACGGCCCTGGTTGTAAGCGGGATCGCGTTAGTGGGGATGTCTCGGCGTGCGACGTGGGCATCGCGTTTTTTCACAGCCGTCCTGCGACACCTCCCTCAGTGGAAGTGGGTTAAACGGATGCAGGATGGACTGGTGAGTGTAGAAGCGGAAGTCAATGCCGCCCTTAATGACCATCGGTGGGCGACGTTGAACGCGGCGGCTCTCTTTGCTCTCTCGGTGGGGATGAACGTGGTGTCTCCGCTTATTTTCTTCTTCTTCGCTTACGGGAGGATCCTTCCCGCCGACCAGCTCGTCCTCTTCTTCGCGCTGAGCGTAGTGCTGTCCGTCTTCACTTGGATCACTCCCGGGGGGATCGGGGTTACGGAGGGAGGATATGCCGCCGTGTTTGCGATTATGGGACTGCCGATCGACGGGGCGGTTGCGTTCTCATTGATGCAGAAACTAGCATCCATGTGCATCGTCGGGGTGGGAATGGGGTATCTTGCCCACCATGGAATCGATTATTTCGGGAGAAGGAAGAGTACAAGAAAGCGGATTGACCAACGGGAGGGAATAACGTGAAGATCGGATTGGCTCTTGCCTCGGGTGGGGCGCGTGGTTCAGCTCATGTGGGTGTCTTGAAGGTCCTTGAGCGTGAGGGGATCCGAATCTCCGCTGTTGCCGGCACGAGCATCGGGGCGGTAGTCGGCGGTGCGTACGCCGCTGGGCTTTCGGTCGAGCGCTTGGAGCAAGAGTGGCTCAAGACCGACCTGCCCCGGGTGATAAAGAGCTTTCTTCCAACTTTTCCGCGGGCGGGGTTGAGTTCGGGAGGTGAATTCCGCAAGGAACTTTATCATTTGTTAGGAGATATTCGAATCGAGGAGCTGGAGATGCCGTTCGCCGCCATGGCGACTGACATCGACACCGGCGAGGCGGTGGTGATCCGCGAAGGCCCCCTCTACGAGGCTATCCGTGCCTCGGCCTCCATCCCCGGGATTTTCCATCCGGTGCGGTGGAACGGACGTCTGCTCGTCGACGGCGGTCTGGTGGAGCCTCTTCCCGTCAGGATCTGTCGCGAGCTCGGAGCTGATTTAGTGATCGGGGTAGATATCGTCCCGGCGCCGTCCCCCACTACCGCTGAAGGCCGCAGAGTATGGGACAGGTTAGGGAAAGCCTTGCGAGAGGGGACTGAAAACCAGCGGTGGATTCCGGGTGAACTGACGGAGTTCCTCGATGTGCTGTTCAAGGATCGAGGGGGGGATGAACGCCCGTTGCCAGGGGTATACAGCATCATCAACCAGGCGGTGGCTATATTCCAGCAGGAGATCCTCCGGCTCAAACTCACCCTGTGGCCGGCGGATCTACTGGTGCACCCGAAGCTCCCGCCGCGGATCAACTATCTTACCGCTGCCGCTGGGATCAAGGCCGGGGAAGCGGCGATGGAGGAGGCGCTCCCTGAGTTGAGGAGGGTCATGAGCCGATGAACGTATCAGTTGTTATTCCCGCACGTAACGAGGAGAAGAATCTCCCCCGGTGTCTTGCCGCCCTGGCGCGGCAGACGTACGGAGATTTTGAACTGATCGTAGTTGATTCAGCGTCCAGCGATGGAACCGGTAGAGTAGCGCGGGACCACGGGGCACGGGTGATCAGGGTCGAGGTCCCCGGCGTGGCGCTGGCCAGGCAAGTGGGATTCGAGGCGGCGCAGGGCGAGATTATCGCCAGCATGGACGCCGATACCATCGCTCCGCCGGACTGGCTCGCTCGCCTCATCGCTCCGCTTTCCGACCCGCAAGTGGTGGAGACGGTCGGCGGGTTGGTGTACGAGGGGCAAAACCTTATCCCTAGCCTGATCGATAGTGCGTGGCAAAGGTCCCTGCACCGGCTGGGACTCACTACGGCGACCGCGGCCAATCTCGCCGTCCGAAAAACGGCCTTCGAACAGGTGGGAGGGTTTTACCTTCCGAACGGGGATTTCCCCCGCGGTTATCCCGAGCTTGAGGCGATGTGGCTGGGGATGAAGCTGCGCCACGTCGGCAAGATCGTCCTCCTTCCCCGACTGCGGGTGATCACCTCCCCGCGACGGATTAAAAATCCGAAGATGGCGTATTGGTGGAGCCTTGGGTACCTGCGCAAGGCTGGGCGATTCGGGTACTGGGAGCTCACCGGTAGGAGTCTACACATCAAGGACTCCGCTGCCGGGAAGACGAGATGACAACGCCCAGCACGATCTCAGTCGTAGTTCCCGCCCACAATGAGGAGGAGCTCCTCCCGAGGTGCCTTGCCGCCTTGAAGAAGCAGACGGTCGATTTCGAGCTCATCGTAGTCGACTCCGCTTCGTGCGATGGGACGGCCGCGGTGGCAAAAAGGCTCGGGGCGAAGGTGATCTCGGTGAAGGAACTCGGGCTTGCCCGAGCGAGACAGGCAGGGTTTGACCTGGCGCAGGGAGAGATCGTGGTTACTACGGATGCCGATTCCGTGCCCCCGCCCGACTGGCTTGAAGGGCTCACCAAGCCCTTTCGTATCCCCGAGGTGGTCGGCGCCTACGGGAGCCTCATTCTTGAGGGGAAAGGGCCTCTCGTGCGCGGTGCTGAGGGCTTCTTCCTCTTCTGGCAATGGCTTAATCACCACCTCGGGCGACCGCTCTTCTGCGGTCCCAGCTTTGCGGTACGGAAACAGGCGTTTGAGGAGGTAGGAGGATTTAAGCGCGGTGAAACCTTTTACGCCGACGACGAAACCGACATTCGGCTTGCCTTCAAGCTTCGCCGAGTGGGGAAGGTGGTGTTCCTTCCCCAGGTGAGGATTCTCAATTCGACGCGAAAACTCTCGGGCTGGCGCGGGTTGGGCTACCTCGCTCACCACACGGGCAATTACTTCCGCCTCTGTTGGCTGCGCTACAACGACGTGTGAGCCATTCAGCGCAAGCGGCGCGATTAGAACTCGAAAACAGGACCACAGGGCGTGATCTTCCGGAGATCCCGATCCGAATCCATTTCCTGATCACCTTACGCAACACAGGGATCAAGATCGTTCCTCTTCGGCCGCACCAGTGCTCGCGGTTTTGCACTTGACCGGCGGACGCGAGCCTGCTATAATGAATTAGTTCTTTCTGAGAAGGAACTAACAGGTATGCAAGTTATAAAGGGCGATCAAGGACTCCTGCGGGATCACAACCGCGGTCTGATCGTGAACCTCCTTCGGGCGGTCGGCCCGAGTTCACGGGCTGATATCGCACGGCGCACCGGCCTTGCCCCTTCTGCCCTCACCCGGTTGGTACGGGAACTGATACAGGAGGGGGTGGTAATCGAGGTCGGGAAGAGCCATTCCCACATGGGCCGACGCCCGACGCTCATCGCGTTCAACCCGCACTTCGCCACCACGATCGGGATCAAGGTGGAGGACGTGCGCCTCCTCGGGGCGCGGGTCGATTTGGACGGGAGGATCGAGGCGCGAGCGGAAATCCCCTTCCTCAAGCCGCCAACCCCAACAGCGGTGATGAGACAGGTAGTCGAGCTTGTGAACTCCCTGCGGCAGGGGCGCACCCTCGGAGTCGGCCTGTGCATCTCCGGATCGGTCGACCCGATCAATGGGGTCGATCTCTACTCACCGATCCTCGGGTGGCGGAACGTGGCGCTCCAGACCCCGCTTGAGAAGATGCTTGAGCTCTCGGTTCGAGTGGAGAACGACGTGAACGCCCTTACCCTCGCCGAGCGCTGGCACGGGGCAGGGGCTGAATTCCGAAATTTCGTGTGCCTGACGGTCGGGGAGGGGATCGGTGCAGGGGTGGTGATCAACGGTGATCTCTATCGTGGTACGTTCGGGGGTGCGGGTGAGGTGGGGCACATCACGATCGACCCCGACGGACCCCGTTGCCGCTGCGGGGAACGGGGGTGTCTCGAGGTGTTCGCCTCGGACCAATTCCTGGCGGCGGAGGCGGCCCGGCTCGGGTTTCCCGATATCCCTTCCTTGGAACAGGCGGCGCGGCGCGGGTTGGACGAGGCACGCGGGGTGTTCGACCGGATGGGGCGCTATCTTGGAATCGGGGCGAAGAACCTCGTCAACCTTCTCAACCCCGAGGCGATCGTCCTCGGCGGGGAACGGATGGATGCGGCCGACCTGTTCCTCCCTGCGTTTGAGGAAGAAGTGCGCAATCACTCGTTCCCCGAGGCGGCGAAAGACCTAAAAATTGTCCCTGCTGCCTTGGGGGAGGATGGCTTCTTGATCGGGGCGGCGACTCTCGTGAGTTCTGAGTTCTTCCGCCTCCCGACAGAAAGGATCGAGACATGAGATTGAGCTTAGGCCCGAGCGGCCGACTGGAATTATCGATTGGAGAGGATATCTGGATCGAGGATATCGGGGTGCGGCTCTTCCAGGA
>JAGGSO010000057.1 GCA_021159055.1 Candidatus Bipolaricaulota bacterium
GTACCTTCACCGTGGAGCTCACCGTCACGGATAACGACGGCCTCACCGCAACGAGGGAAGCGGAGATCGAGGTGGTGAACGTACCTCCTAAGGCCTCCTTCGCCTTCGAGCCCAAAGAGCCCTACGCCGGCCAGGAGGTCTTCTTCGACGCCTCCGCCTCCTCTGATCCGGACGGAAAGATCGTGGAGTACGCCTGGGACTTCCACGGGGACGGGGTGACGGACGCCGAGGGGATCGAGGTGACCCACGTCTTCGAGAAGCCCGGCACTTACACCGTAACCCTCACGGTGACCGACGATGACGGAGCAACAGCTTCTCACAAAGAGGAGATTGAAGTGAGAGGGTTGCCACCTGCTCCACCCAAGTTCAACGATGAATGGGGACTGGTGATCGGGGTGCAGGACTACAAAGATCCAACGATCCCCGATCTTCAGTTCACCAGTAACGATGCACAGGCGTTCTACAACTTCCTCGTCGATCGAAATGGCGGAGGATTCCCCAACGATCATGTCAGGCTGCTCCTCGACCAGCAAGCCACACAGCGGGCGATGCGGGCGGGATTCAAGTGGCTGATGGACAGCGCTGGTAAGGACGATCTCTTGGTGGTCTACTACGCCGGGCATGGGAGCTACGGGCCGGACTACAACCACGACGAGGATGATGGTTTCGACGAGTATCTCCTCCCTTACGATGTCGACCCTGGGGATCTTTTCTCCACCGGGATCAGGGACGATGAGATAGGGGACTGGCTCTCATCGCTTGAAAGCCGGCATGTTCTTTTGGTGTTCGACTCGTGTTTCTCCGGTGGAGCGACACGTCAAGTGCGGACGTTCAGCGAGGAGGGGATGCGAGCTGGACCGGGGAACAAGGTATTCAGCGACTTTATGGGTAGTGGTAGACTGGTATTGGCAGCATCACAGGAGAGTGAGCCGTCGTACGAGGATGCGCGGTTAAAGCACGGGGTGTTCACCTACTTCCTGCTGCAGGCAGTGGGAGGAGCGGAGGATCCGACCAAGCCGGGTGAGGGGGTGCCTAACGCGGACGAAAACGGAGATGGCCGAGTGACGGTGGAGGAACTCCGGGCATATCTTACAACCCAGGTGCCGAAATATATCAGCGAAGAGATGCAAGAGAAACCGCAGCATCCGCTGATCGAGGGGGACGAGGGGCTGAAGGGAGTGGCGCTGAATGGGTACGGGATCCCATTAGAAGGCAAGGTGACAGCGATACAGGGTAATACGGTGATCATATCGTTGGGGAGTCGGCAAGGGATACAGCCGGGAGACCGGTTCCAGGTGATACGACCGCTCACCCTCCCCGATGGCACGACCATCAACGAGGTGGAGGCAACGATCGAAGTCTGTTACATCCTTGGCCCTGACCGGGCGGCGTGCCGGATTATCAAAGGGTTCTTCCCAATCGAAGTCAAAGATACGGTCCGCCCATTAGCTGAGTGAGAAACAAGTTCCTTCTCACCCTTCCTTTACAATCCGCATTGAGCTGTGCTATCATCAACTGTAGCGAAGGAGGGGTACCATGAATAAGAAGGTAGCGCTGGCGCTTGTCCTGTTGATCATGACATTCGGTGTGGTGGCGGCCGCGACGACAACGACGATTACCATCTACTCGCAGGGAATCGCGTGCATCGAGGATTCGACGACGCTCTCCCTCAGCCAGGGGATCAACACCGTGCGGATTCCGGTTCCGGACGGGTTCGTCCCCGAGTCGCTCAAAGTCGAGTCCCAAGGGGAAGTCATCTCTCAGTCGTTTCACCCCGGAGGGGCTGATTCGATCCTGTCCGCTGCTCGTGGGAAACCGATCGAGGTGGAAAGCGAGGACGGGACGATCTACCGCGGGGTCCTCATCTCGACAAGCGGAGGGATCGCCCTGCAAGATAATGCCGGTACGATTCACCTAATTGAGAACCCGACCCGGGTGAGCATTGCCGGCAAGGAACTCGAGCTCTCCCCTTATCTTGAACTTACGCTCTCCGCTGCCACGGCGGGGAAATACCAGGTGGTGCTCACCTACCTCTCGACCGGGTTCAATTGGGGAATGGACTACGTCGGGACCCTGTCCGCCGACGGGAAAGAGATGGGGCTCACCGGCTGGGTTCAGCTTTCGAACTCGACCGAGTTCGCCATTTCCGGGGCGAACGTACGCCTCGTCGCCGGACAGGTGAATCAAGTGGAGAAGGGATACGCCGAAGCACGGGTCGCTCCCATGGCTGTCCCCCTCGCTCAGGAGGCGGCGTTCGAGTATCACCTCTATACCCTTCCCGGGCAGATCGATCTCCCCGCGGGTAAGACGATCCTCGTCCCCTACGGGAACTACTCTGGAATCCCGGTGGAAAAGGTGTACACCTTTGAGGGGAGCGCGGTGGGGGTATCCATCAAATTCGTGAATGACGATGCCCATCGGCTGGGAGTCCCGCTTCCCGCCGGAGACGTACGCCTGTTCCAGGCGCGCCCTGATGGGACGATCTTCATCGGTGCCGATTCGATCGGGCATACCCCGGTGAGGGAAGAGGTCTCCCTTCGGGCGGGGAGTGCGTTTGACATCACCGGAAAACGAACCGAGCTTTCCAACGTCAAGATCTCTGGTTCCACCTACCGCGCCAGTTATCGGATCGAGATCCACAACCACAAGAACGAGCCGGTGACAGTGAACGTTCTCGAACATCCAGTTGGGCGGTCGTGGAAGATCACGAGCTCGTCGCAACCATATACCCAGGTGGATTCAGGGACGATAAAATTCGTCCTCACGGTCCCAGCAGATGGGGAAAGCATGGTAACATACACCGTTGAATACAGTTACTGAGCACGAAGAGATGATCTCCCGCTACAAGCGGGCGGTGGAGGCGGCGATTGCCCGCCTCCCGGTGAAGAACGGGGTCGTGGATATCGACTCGATCTGGGTGGAGACGTCCATCCCCTACGATATCCTCCAGGAGATCCTCACGCGCCAGGACCTTGTCCTGCCGGAGAACGTGGAACGGGTCAACTTAAAGTCGACGATCCAGACGGGAGGAAGCGGTGGTAAAAAGGCGAAAAAGCGACGAAGAAATAAAGTTCGGCACTGACGGCTGGCGCGGGGTGATCGCGCGCGAGTTCACGTTCGGAAACGTGGGCAGGGTCGCGGCTGCGACCGGGAAGTTCCTCGCCTCTCCCGACCGGAAGAACCTCGCCATCTACACCGACTGGAAAGCGGAATACCGCCCCGCTGGCGACGGGGTGGTGGTCGGCTACGACATGCGATTCCTGTCCCGCGAATTTGCTCATCACTTCGCACGCGTCCTCCACGACACCGGAATCCCGGTCGTGATCTCGCACGGGCCGGTAACCACCCCGACCGTCTCCTACGCGGTCGTCGATCGCCGTGCCGCGGCCGGGATCATGATCACCGCTTCCCACAACCCGCCGATCTACAACGGGATCAAGTACAAGGCCGAGTACGGCGGCTCCGCCCCGGGGGAGGTGACCGACGGGGTGGTCGCCCATCTACCCGATCAGGCACCGGTGCCGCGCACCCCGGAGGGGGGAGTCCCCGAGGTCGATCTGCGGACTCCGTTTCTGAACAAGATCCGTACCCTGATCGATCCGGCCCGACTCAAGGCCTCCCCGGTGCACGTGGTGGTCGACTCGATGTACGGCTCGGCCCAGGGGTACGTCGCCGAGATCCTGCGCGAGAACCATGTCCCTTACACCCAGATCCGCGGCCGCCGCGATCCCCTATTCGGGGGGAAGAAGCCGGAGCCGCTCGAGGAGAACCTGGTTCCGCTGCGGGCGGTGATCGCCTCGTTGCATCCGAAAAAGAAGCACCTCCTCGGGGTGGTGACCGACGGGGACGGTGACCGGATCTCGGCGATGGACGAACAGGGCGGGTTCATCGACGCCCACCGCACGTTCGCCCTCATCCTCCGCTACCTGGTCGAGGAACGCAGGATGCGCGGCGCGGTCGTCACCTCGTTCAACCTGACCGACATGGCGCGCGACATGTGCGAGGACTACGGTCTCACTCAGATCGTCGTTCCGATCGGGTTCAAGCATCACTGCGAGCAGATCTTGACTCGCGGTGACGTTCTGATTGCCGGAGAGGAGAGCGGCAGCATCGCGATCCGCGGGCACATCCCGGAACGGGATGGGGTCCTGTGCTCGCTCCTTCTCACTGAGATTGCAGCGAGCGCGGGCAAACCGATGAGCGCCCTCGTCCAATCCCTGTTCGATAAGTACGGGCCAAGGTTCTACCACCGCCGCGACATCCACGTCCCCCACCGCCTGGAGGTAGTGGAGAAACTCCGGCATAATCCACCGGAGAGGTTTGCCGGAAAGGCAGTGCGAGCTGTGGAGACGCTCGACGGGGTGAAGCTCCGGTTCGACGACGGGTGGCTCCTGTTCCGCGCGTCCGGCACCGAGCCGATCCTCCGGCTTTACTGCGAGATGAGAGAGAAAAAGCAGGTGTATGCGCTCCTGGAAGAGGCGGAGCAATTGGCGAGAGGAGACCTCAGGCTATGGTAGAAGAGTACGATTTCAAGAAGATCGAAGAACGGTGGCGTGACTTCTGGCGCGAGAAGAAGTTCTTCCACGCCGACATCAAGGACACGAGGAAGAAGTTCTACTATCTCAACATGTTCCCCTATCCGTCGGGGTATCTTCACGTCGGGCATGGGCGGAATTACATCATCGGCGATGTCGTCACCCGGTTCTATCTCATGCGCGGATACAACATCCTAAATCCGATGGGTTGGGACGCATTCGGCCTGCCGGCGGAGAACGCGGCGATCGATCACGGGATCCATCCCCGCGATTGGACGCTGAAGAACATCGCCCACGCCAAGGAGCAGTTCCGTGCTTGGGGGATCGAGTACGACTGGGATCGCGAGATAACGACCTGCCTTCCCGACTACTACAAGTGGACTCAGTGGCTGTTCCTGCAGCTGTACAAGCACGGGCTCGCGTACAAGAAGCGGGCGACGGTGAACTACTGCCCGACCTGCGACACGGTCCTTGCCAACGAGCAGGTGGTCGGCGGGGTATGCGAGCGCTGCGGGACCCCGCCCGTGAAAAAGACCCTGGAGCAGTGGTTCTTCAAGATCACCGCCTACGCCGATCAGCTCCTGGACGATCTGAAGAAGCTCGACGGCTGGCCGGAGAACGTGAAGAAGATGCAAGCCAACTGGATCGGCCGCAGCGAGGGAGCAGAGGTCAAGTTTCATACCGAGAAAGGCGATGAGATCGTGGTGTTCACCACCCGGCCGGACACCCTGTGGGGAGCGACGTTCATGGTCCTCGCTCCGGAGCACCCGCTCGTCGACTCGCTCACCACTCCCACTCAGCGCGCCGCGGTCGATGCCTACCGGAAGGAAACGGAACAACGCACCGAGATCGAGCGCACCTCGACCGAGCGGGAGAAGACCGGCGTGTTCACCGGCGGGTACGCGATCAATCCGGTGAACGGAGAGAAGATCCCGGTGTGGATCGCCGATTACGTCCTCATGACCTACGGGACCGGGGCGATCATGGCCGTCCCCGCCCACGACGAGCGCGACTTCGCGTTCGCGCTCAAGTTCGGCCTGCCGATCATCCCGGTGATCGAGCGGAGCGACGGGGTGGTGCGTTCCTTCGTGCGGAATGCGGCGGTCGATCCCGAGTTCGCCGCTGCGCTCGCCACGGCCGGGTTCGCGCATGAGATGAGCGATGATGGAATCACGGTCGATCTGACCGTCTCCGACCTCGACGGTTATCTTGCCCTCCTCCGCGAGCACCTCAGGCCCGATGGCTGGGCGAGCGTCGCCGGGGCGAGGTTCGCGTTTGTGTTCGATGATGGTGTGCGCGAGCTCGACTCCGCCGCAGCGGACAGGGAGATCATCTCTCGATTGCAGAAGATCGATCCGAGCCTCTCCGAGATGCGCACGGCGATGGAGGTCCTCGCCGCGATCCCGGCCTACGCGGACGTCCTGTTTCACGCCGATCACGGGACGATGCTCCACTCCGGCGAGTTCACCGGCACCCCGGGGGAGGAGGCGGTCGACAAGGTGATCGCCTGGCTCGAGGAGACAGGGAAGGGGAAGCGAGCGGTCAACTACAGGTTGCACGACTGGCTCATCTCCCGCCAGCGCTACTGGGGGGCACCGATCCCGATCATCTACTGCGAGAAGTGCGGGATCGTACCCGTGCCGGAGGAGGATCTACCCGTCCTCCTGCCCGATGTCGAGTTCATCGGGAAGAAGGGGCTCGCCGACATCCCGGGCTATGCCGAGACGAAATGCCCGATCTGTGGCGGGCCGGCGCGGCGCGACACCGACACGATGGACACGTTCGTCGACTCCTCCTGGTATTACCTGCGCTTCATCTCGCCCGACCGCGACGACGTCCCGTTCGTGAAGGAGGACGTCGACAACTGGCTCCCGGTCGACCAGTACGTCGGCGGAGTGGAACACGCCATCCTCCACCTCCTCTATTCGCGGTTCATCACCAAGGCACTCCACGACATGGGATACGTCTCGTTCGACGAGCCGTTCAAGCGCCTGTTCACCCAGGGGATGATCTGTCACACCGCTTATCGCTGTCCGGAGCACGGCTGGCTCTACCCGCATGAGGTGAAGGACGGACGCTGTCCCCATTGTGGGCGGGAGCTCGAGACCTACAACTTCTCGATGTCGAAATCGAAGAAGAACGTCGTCTCCCCGGAGGAGATCATCGAGCGCTACGGCGCGGACACCGAGCGGCTGTACACGCTGTTCATGGGACCTCCCGACCGCGACATCGAGTGGACCGAGGAAGGGGTGCGGGGGGCATTCCGGTTCATCAATCGGTTCTGGACGTTGGTCCTATCGCAGGCAGAGCGGGTGAAGGCCGCCCCGCCGCAGGTGGATCCATCCGCGCTCGACGCCGCGGGCCGAGCGCTGTGGCGGCGGTACAACCGGACGGTGAAAAAGGTGACCGAGGACATCGAGGGGAAGTTCAACTTCAACACCGCAGTCGCGGCGGTGATGGAGCTCACAAACGAGCTCTCTCACTACGTAGAAGGTGAGGGGGACGACGCGCTCGTGCGGGCGGTGATCGAAGGGCTGGTCCTGATCCTGTCGCCGTTCATCCCGTTCGTATGCGAGGAGCTGTGGCGGAGGATCGGGCACGACGACGCGATCCTCGAGCAGCCATGGCCGGAGTATGCTGCCGACGCGCTCGAGGAGGAAGTCCTCGAGATCCCGGTGCAGATAAACGGGAAGGTGCGGGCGCGGGTCCAGGTCCCGGCCGCGGTGGGGAGCGACCCCGAGGCGTTGAAACAGGCGGCGCTCGCCGATCCCGCCGTTCAGAAGCGGCTCGACGGTAAGGAGCCCGTCAAGGTGATCGCCATCCCGGGGAAGATGGTGAGCATCGTGGTCCGGTCTTGAAAACCGGCGGAAAATCGGGTAAAAACCGAATACATCGGGGCCTTAGCTCAGTTGGGAGAGCGCTTGCATGGCATGCAAGAGGTGAGGGGTTCGAATCCCCTAGGCTCCAAAGCATCGTCTCTCGAGAACGCGCGATCTGCCGATCCTCCAGAGGCCTCGGTCATCTTGCGTATAGATAGTCTTTCTGTATCCCGTTGCGGTAAGAGGAGAGCACAGCATGCGAAAAGTCGCCGTGGTGGTCCATGCTGAGGCGCGGCATCACATCGATCGGCTTGTGGGAGGCTGGTACGACTCAAGCCTCACAGAACACGGAAGGGAACAAGCACAGCAGGTCGGGCTTGCTCTGCGCCGTGTATTTCCAATGCTCCACGTGCCGATTGTGTCCTCTGATCTTAAGCGCGCTCGCCAGACCGCCGAGATCATCGGGGAAGCTCTTCAGTCTGCAGTAGTTCTGGATCCCAGATTGCGCGAACTGAGCTACGGAATCGCAGAAGGACGGCCTCAGTCATGGCTCGCTGAGCGAATTGTGCCCGTGCCGACTTGCGGTTCCCGGATTGACCATCGTGTCTGTGAAGGCGCGGAATCGCGACGGGATCTCGCCACCAGGGTGTACGCGGCACTAGATGAAGTTGTTGCCTCAGACATAAAGGACATCATCATCGTGACACACGGGTTCGCAGCGACGTTTGTGATCGCCTACTGGATCGGCCTGCCGATCGAGAAAGCCGATTACGTCAATTTCACCGTCTCCCCAGCTAGCTTGTCTCTTCTCGTTGAAGATGACGTATTCATGAACCGGAGCGTTCAATCTCTCAACGATACACGTCATCTGGTCAATACGACGTGAACAATATGGGATCGGCCCACAGCCAATACCCGTAGGGCAGCATCGTTTCATACCTCAAACCAGCGCGGTGCGAGGAGTTCGTGATCAAGCGTTCCGTCCCCAGCTCGGGCAATCACATCGTCCATTTCTCCATCGGCCTTCCAACGCGCGAGCCGATCGGTGAGGGGAGCAATCCCCATGAGCTCGGCACCGGTGATTGCCCCGGCGGAGAACGCCTGTTGGAGCTTCTCCCGGAACCGTGGTTCGCGGGTTAAGTGATGGTCGAGGATCACAAGCGATGCGTGCGCTTCCTTCACCGTGCGGGTGCAGTTGCGGATCGCCCGGGCGAGGGTCTCCTTCGATTGAAATGGGCCGAGCAGATAGGTCGCCGGACCGTCGAGGATGAGAACATCCGGCTTCTCCTCAACTATCCACGCGGCGTAGTCCTCGATGATCGGCCCCTGCAGGTCGGAGGAGTAGATGAGCTTCCGCCCGTTGTGCTCCACCACCACCCCGAGGACCCAACCCGGAGAGGCGTACTCGATCCCGTGGAACATCGGCGCAGTGAACCGGACGGTGGTATCCCCGATCGTAAACGTGCGTGCGTCGGCGAACGCAATCCGTCCGGCGAACCCCGCTGCGTCCACCCAACTCCCCTCTCTCCAGAGATTCGTCAGCCCGAGGAACCGCCGGCGCCACTTGGCGATGAGATCAGCGCGACGGTCCGACTGCGCCGCGAGGGGCAAAGCATCCAGCGGATCGGGATATTCCGCCATTGCTGACGAGCGCTCGCGATATTCGCCTCCCATGGATTCAACGAGGGACGATAGAAACGCCCGCGCCCGGCCCCACTGCGAGCGGTTGATCCACCGATTCGGATCCTTGATCCACATGGTCTTTCCGGCGAAGAGCTCCGGGATGTCGGGCCGGAAGTGGTCGTAGTGATAATGGGTGATCGCGATGTGGGTCGCGTCCGCAGCGGCGGTTCTGATTGCCCGGGTAGCGAGGTCCAGGTAATACGCCTTGAGCGCGTCCGGAGCCGGGTAGCGCGGCTGCATGATCGCCGCTCCGGGATCGATGAGGAGCGCTAGATCCGGGGTGCGCACGAGGACGCACATCGATTTCGCCCCCAAGGAATCGAACCAGACCGGACGCAGTTCCATCCCTTCTCCCCCCCGATGGGCGAGTTCCGTAGTTCCCCTTATTCGCCGATGATCTTGATCAGAACGCGCTTTCTCCGCCGCCCGTCGAATTCGCCGTAGAAGATCTGCTCCCACGGGCCGAAGTCGAGCTTCCCGTCGGTGATCGCCACCACCACCTCGCGGCCCATGATCTGCCGCTTCAAGTGCGCATCGCCGTTATCCTCGCCGGTGCGGTTGTGGCGATAGCGGGAAATCGGTTCATGCGGGGCGAGTTCCTCGAGCCAGTCCTCGTAATCGGCGAGCAGTCCGGGTTCGTCATCGTTGATGTACACACTCGCCGTGATGTGCATCGCGTTCACCAGGCACAGCCCTTCCTTGACCCCGCTCTCCCGCACCGCGGCTTCTACTTGCGGGGTGATGTTGATGAACGCCCGCCGGGTCGGGGTCTCAAACCATAGTTCTTTACGATAGCTCTTCACGTGAGTCCCTCCTTGCCTGATCATTACCCCATCCGCAGAACCGGGGCAAGTTCGGGCACCATCGCAGTGCAGACAAGCGGCGCCGCTGCGGGTCGGAGATTATTTGCCCCGCAAAAACGAACGGCCCTCCGATCTCGGAGGGCCTGCCGACTTTCGCAACCACGATGCCCTAGACGAGCATCAACCGCGCCTGCTCCGCTCCGTCCCCCTGCCGGGGTCCGAGCTTCACTACCCGGGTGTATCCGCCGGGACGGTCCTTGTACCGCGGTCCGATCTCGTCGAACAGCTTGTCCACGACTTGCTTGTCCTGCAGGCGGGCGAACACGAGCCGGCGCGCGTGTTGGTCGCCGCGGCGAGCGAGGGTAATCACCTGTTCAGCGTAACGCTGCGCCGCCTTGGCACGCCCAAACGTGGTGTCTACCTTCTCGTTGATGATCAACCCCTTGGTCAGGTTCGCCAACACACTCCTGCGGTGTGCACGCACCATCCCCATTTTGTCGACTTTGTTTCTGTGCCTCATTCTTTCATCTCCTCTTCACCCTTGAGCCTGTACCCGAGCTCGCGCAGCCGCTCCTCCACCTTGAGCAGGGTCTTCTCCCCGAACCCGTGGATGTCGAGAAGCTCCTCCCGCGGCCGGGACAGCAGGTCGCCCAACGTCACGATCTCCGCCTCCCGCAAGAGGTTACACGCCCGTTGGTCGATCTTCAGCTCGGTGAGCGGAATCGCGAGCTCTCCGGTCTCAACGGCTTCACCCTCCTCCGCTGTCTCCTCCCCGGCCGCACCGAGTCCAAACGGGTGTTCGGCAAGCCCGGAGAACAGCTCCAGGTGCCGTTGTAGGATCGCTACCGCTTCGGAAAGCGCCTCCTCGGGCTTGATCCCGCCGTTAGTGGTAAGCTCAAGGATCAGCCGCTCGTACCCGCTCTTTCCCCCGACCCTTGTTTCCTCCACGGTGAAGTTCACCTGTCGTACCGGGGAGAAATCGGCATCGATCGGGATCAGGGACAGAGGCGCGTTCTCCAGCCGGTTCATCTCCGCAGCGCGGTAGCCGTAACCAGCCTCGAGTTCCATCTCCACCTCAAGCCGCCCCTTCTCGTTCAGGGTAGCGATGTGCTGGTCGGGGTTGACGATCTCCACCCCGGGCGGGATGTTGATGTCCGCGGCAGTCACCTCCCCCGGCCCCTTCTTCTCCAGGGTAAGGTACTTCACTTCATCCTCGGAGACGCGGAATACTACATCCTTCAAGTTCAGGATGATCTCAAGAACGTCCTCACGCACCCCTTCGATCGTGTCGTACTCGTGGTACTTGCCGGCGAAGTTCACCCGCACGATCGCTGCCCCGGGAATGGATGAGAGGAGGGTGCGGCGGATGCTGTTGCCGAGGGTTGTCCCGAACCCACGCTCGAGCGGCTCGATCACGATCCGAGCGTATTTGTCGGTCAGCTCCTCGGTGGTGATCCCCTGTGGAAAGACGAGCTCGTCCATCGCGACCTCCTAACGGGAGTAGAACTCAACGATCAGGTTGGCGGCGATGTTGTACCCCGTCTCCTCCGGGTTGGGAGGGGCGATCACCTGCGCCTTCATCGCTTCGAAATTCCGCTCAATCCAGGTCGGGATCTCCCGATCCTTGTTCGCCTCGATGATCTTCTTCACCTTATCGCGCCGGCTTTCCTTGACCGCGATCACGTCCCCCTCCCGCACCAGGATCGACGGGACGTTCACCGCCCGGTCGTTCAGCTGGAAATGTCCGTGCACGATCATCTGGCGGGCCTGAGACCGGGAGGACGCAAACCCGGCCCGGTAGACCACGTTGTCGAGCCGGCGCTCAAGCAGGGTCAGCAATGCCTCACCGGTGATCCCCTTCTTCCGCTTCGCCTGCTCCACGTAGTTGCGGAACTGGCGTTCACCGAGCCCGTATATCCGCCGCGCCTTCTGCTTTTCCCGCAAGTGAAGCAGGTATTGACTGCGCCGCGGGCGATGCTTCTTCGGGCGCTCGCCCGGCGGGTTTGCCCGGCGGGAGAGGGGGCAGCTCGACGTGTAGCAACGCTCACCCTTCAGGAAGAGCTTCTCTCCTTCCCTACGACATTTTTTGCACTTAGGCCCAGTGTCTCTCCCCATTATCTTCTCCTCGGATTACTGCTGTGGGATACCGGGGTGACGTTCTTAACTTCCTCCACCCGGATGCCCGATCCCTTGATCGTTTGCACCACGGATTGCCGTCCTGACCCCGTTCCCTTGATCGTGACGATCACGGAACGGATCCCGTAGTCCTTCATCTCCCGCACCAGCGCCTCCGCCGCGATCTGGGCGGCGTACGGAGTCCCCTTCCGCGATCCCTTGTATCCGACTACCCCGGGACTCTTCCAGGTGATCGGATTTCCGTTGAGGTCGGTGACCGTGATGATCGTGTTGTTGTAAGTGGCGTGGATATGGACCCGCGCCCGTTCCAGTTTGATGTTCTTCGCCATCCCTACCTCTTCTTCCCGGCCTTAGCTGGCCGCGGTCCCTTCCAGGTGCGCGCGTTCGACCGCGTCCGCTGCCCCCGCACCGGGAGACGTCGCTTGTGGCGGATCCCGCGGTAGGCGTTGATATCCTTGAGGCGTTGAATGTTGGCGTAGATCTGCCTGCGCAGATCACCCTCCACCACGTATTTTTCCACCTCGTTCCGCAGGGCGGAGATCTCCTTCTCCGTCAGATCGCGAACGCGTACATCCGGCGACACGCCCGCCGCCTCCAGGATCTTGGCAGCACGCGACCGCCCGATCCCGAAGATGTAGGTAAGGCCGATCTCCACTCTCTTATCGTTAGGTAGGTTGACCCCAGCTATCCGCGCCATACACCCTCCCTAGCCCTGTCTCTGCTTGTGCTTGGGGTTCCGACAGATGACCATCAGACGGCCCTCTCGTCGGATCACCTTGCAGTTCGGGCAGATCTTCTTCACTGAGCTTCTCACTTTCATATCCTCTTGACGCAGCGGTTAAGACTCCCGGTATACAATCCGCCCCTTTGTCAGGTCGTACGGCGAAAACTCCACCACGACCCGGTCGCCGGTCAGAATGCGGATGTAATGCTTACGAATCTTGCCCGAGATATGACAAAGGACCACATGCCCGTTTTGAAGCCGCACCCGAAACATCGAACTGGGGAGGCTCTCGATCACCTCTCCCCGCTGGCGGATAACTTCCTTCTTCCCGCGGTTCTCGGTCTTCGCCACTGCGTCTCTTTTCACCTCCTTATCGTTAATATCTCAACTCCTCTTTCCGTAAGGGCGACGGTGTGCTCGAAGTGTGCCGCTAGCCCTCCGGTACCTGTTACCACGGTCCATCCGTCGTCGAGCACGCGGGTCGGAGCGGGATCGGTCTTTACCATCGGCTCGATGGCGAACACCATCCCCACCCGCAACCTCGGCCCCCGCCCGGGAGGTCCATAGTTCGGGATCTGCGGGTCTTCGTGCAGATCTTTTCCGATTCCGTGCCCGACGTATTCCTTTACAACGAAAAGCCCCTCACTTTCCACGTAGGAGCCGATCGTATGCGAGATATCGGACAGGCGATTGCCAATTTTAACCTGTTTTATCCCCCGCCACAAGCTCTCTTCCGTTGTGGAGAGGAGATGTTCCGCCACCTCTCCGATTTGCCCGACCGGGACGGTCGTCGCCATGTCGGCGTAGTATCCGTCCCGCACCAGCCCGATGTCGATCGATAGGATGTCTCCCTCATGCAGCAGCCGATCCTCTGACGGAATCCCATGCACCACCTCTTCGTTGATCGACGTGCACAGGGTCGCGGGGAACCCGTGGTATCCCTTGAATGCCGGGCTCGCACCCTCGCGCCGGATCAGCTCCTCTGCGAGCCGGTCGAGTGAGGCGGTGCTCACCCCCGGCGCGACCTTGGAACAGACCTCATCCAACACCGAGGCGAGGAGCGCACCGTTGCGGCGCATCGTCTCGATCTCTTCCGGGGTCTTGATCAGGATCATCCGCCGATTATCTCCATGATCCGGGCGAAGATCGCATCCGGGTCGGCCTTTCCATCGACCTCCACGAGGAGGCCGCGGCTTCGGTAGAACTCGATCAGCGGCGCGGTGGAGGAGGTGTAGACGTCGTAGCGGTTCTCGATCACCTCGGGCCGGTCGTCATCCCGCTGGTAGAGCTCCCCGCCGCACGCGTCGCACTTCCCGTCCACCTTGGGCGGATTGCTGATCAGATTGTAGATCCTCCCGCAGTTGCGGCAGACACGCCGCGACGAGAGTCGGCGGATCACCTCATCCCGCTCCAGCTCGATGTCGATCACAACGTCTACCGGCGTGATCTGCTCAAGCGCCTCGGCCTGGGCCACGGTGCGGGGAAAACCATCGAGGATGAACCCGTCGGCATTCTCGATCCTCCCCCGGATCATCCCGATGATCAACTCATCCGGGACGAGGTCACCCCGATCCATGTAGGCCTTGGCCTGCTTCCCGAGTTCCGTCCCCCGTGCCACCTCATCGCGCAGGATGTCCCCGGTGGAGAGGTGCAACAGGCCGGTCTTCTCGACGATCCGTTTCGCCTGTGTTCCCTTCCCCGCTCCCGGCGGGCCGAGCAGAATGATCTTCTTCTTCATCATTTCCTCCTCCCGAGGAGCCCACCGCTCTTGGTCAGGCTCTCATAGTGGCGCATGACGAGGTGGGCCTCCATCTGCATGATCGTGTCGATCCCGACCCCGACCACGATGAGAAGCGACGTCCCTCCGATGATGTACATCCCTCTGATCCCGGAGATGGCGGTGAATACGTACGGCAAAACCGCGATCGCTGACAGGAAGACGGCCCCGATCAACAGGATCCGGTTCAGGATCATGGATATGTAGTCGGCAGTCGGTTTGCCCGGCCGCACCCCGGGGATGAACCCGCCTGACTCGCGGATGTTCTTCGCCACGTCCTCGGGATCGAAGACGATCGAGCTGTAAAAGTAGGTGAAGAAGAAGATCAGCACCACGTACGCGAGCATGTACGGCAGGCTTCCGGCACGGACATACGGGGTGATCCAACTGAGCGATGGGATCCATTGTCCGATCGTCATCGGGATCGACAAAAGCGCCAGGGCGAAGATGATCGGAATGACCCCGCCCTGGTTCACCCGGATCGGCAGGTGGGAGGTATGCCCTCCGTAGATGCGCCGGCCCGTGGTCCGCTTGGCGTACTGGATCACGATCTTGCGCTGCCCCTGCTGAATCATGACGACTCCGGCAATCACCGCGATCAGAAGGGCGATGAACACAATCCCCCACAGTGGGCTGACCGTCCCAGCGGTGATCTCGATGTAGGCCGACTGGAACTGTGCCGGAAGGCGGGAGAGGATTCCGATCATGATCAGCATGCTGATCCCGTTCCCGATCCCGTTCTCTGTCATCCGCTCTCCGAGCCACATCAGGTAGATCGTCCCCGTGGTCATGGCGATGATCGAGGTGAGATAGAACCAGACGGTCGGTTTGGCAAGGCCCCAGTTGACGACGAGCAGGCTCATTGCTATCGCCTGGATCACCGCCAGCCCGACGGTCGACCAGCGAGTGTAGGCAGTGATCTTCTTCCGCCCTTCCCGGCCCTGCTCCTGCAGCTCCTTCAGCTTGGGGACGACGGCGGTGAGGAGGCTGAATATGATCGATGCATTGATGTACGGGGTCACCCCAAGCGCGAACAGGGAGAAGCGCTTCAACGCTCCTCCGCTGAACATGTTTAGAAAATCGAAGATTCCGCCACCTTGAGACTCAAAGAAGTGTTTCAACGCGTCCGCATCTACCCCGGGGACCGGGATGTGCGTCCCCAACCGGTAGACAATGATCGCCCCCAGGGTGAAGATGATGCGCTTGCGCAGCTCCGGGACGCGGAAAACGTTGGTTAACGTCTCCCACATCCTAAATCACCTCGGCCTTTCCCCCGGCCTGTTCGATCTTCTGCCGGGCGGTCGAGGAGAACCGATGCGCACGCACGATGAGCGGCTTGGTCAGCTCACCCCGGCCCAGGATCTTCAGGCGCTTGTTTCTCCCCTTGACCAACTTGCGGGCGCGCAGGGCCTCCAGCGTCACTTCGGAGTTCTCCGGGAACGCTCGCTCGAGGGTGTCGAGGTTCACGCACGCGTACTCGATCCGCGTGTAGTTGTGAAAGCCCCGCTTGGGGAACCGCATCCAGATCGGAGTCTGCCCTCCCTCGAACCCGAGGCGGACCCCACCGCCGGAGCGGGAGTTCTGCCCCTTGGTCCCGCGGCCGCTTTCGTGCCCGCCGTGTCCGGAGCTATAACCGCGTCCGACACGCTTGCGCCGGTGGACGCTCCCCTTGGTGGGGCGAAGATCTTCAAGCCGCATTGCTCACCTCCGCCGGTACGTCCTTCTCCTCTCCAATCTTCCCGCGTAGAGACTCAACTTCTTCCTTGCTTCGCATCCGACTCAGGCCGTCGATCGCAGCGCGCGAGAGGGTGAGCGGGTTGGTCGTCCCAATCGACTTGGTCAGGATGTCCCTGATTCCTGCGAGTCGGCAGATCGCCCCGACCGTCACCCCGGCGATGATCCCGGTCCCGGGATGGGCCGGCTTGAGCAGGACCCGACCAGCCTTGAACTTCCCGATGATCTCGTGCGGTATCGTCCCGCCGTCGAGGGGGACATCGATCAGGTTCTTCTTGGCGTCCCTGATCGCCTGCTGGATGGCGCGGGGGATCTCGGTGGTGCTC
>JAGGSO010000058.1 GCA_021159055.1 Candidatus Bipolaricaulota bacterium
GGTTCTCGGGATTTGGTTGTTGGTCGTATTCCTTATTGGAGCCATTGCTTGGGGACAGCACCCGGTGATCAACGAGCTGGCTTGGGCTGGGACGGAGGCGAGCCCGAGCGATGAGTGGATCGAGCTTTACAACCCATCCGATTCCCCGATTGACCTCACCGGCTGGACCCTGACGTTCGGCAAGACGGTGATCGACCTCGGGAGCGGGACGAACACTGTGATCCCTGCTGGCGGATACTTCCTCCTCGAGCGGAGCGATGACAACACGATCTCCGACATCGCCGCCGACCTGATCTACACAGGGAGCCTTTCCAACTCCGGCACGGTAATCGAGCTACACAACCCGGCCGGGGAGATCGTGGACACCGCCAATTCCGGGTGTGAGGACGGGTGGTACGCTGGGGCGGCGGCCGGCTCTTACTCCACGATGGAGCGGGTCGATCCCCTCGGACCCGATGCCCCTGCGAACTGGCGCACCAACGACGGCGTCCATCGGGTCGGGCTGGATGCGGACGGAAATCCGATAAACGGAACTCCGAAGGCGAAGAACTCGGCGACGATCGCCTATGAGACGATCCCGCGGGTTGAGGTAGCCGGGCCGGAACAAGGGGAGGTTGTCTCCGGGGTGTACCTCGTCGGCTGGACGGCGCACGACCCGGACGGAGACGACACTGCGCTCAAGATCGACCTCTACTACTCCTCCGACAACGGAGAAAACTGGACCCTGATCGCGTCCGGACTAGCTAACAGCGGTTCCTACCCGTGGGACACAACCGGGCTTGAAAGCGGTGATCGCTACGTGCTCAAGGTAGTAGCGACCGACCCAGACGCCCTCGCTGGGGAAGGGATAAGTTCGAGCTTCACTGTTTCGAATCCGGGCTAACGGGACGGACTCCACAGCTCTCGCTGATTTCGGGAAGGCGGGCGAGGACCTCCTCCTTCCCCGCCTTCACCGCCTGTGAGAGCTTGGAAAACGCGAGCATCGTTATCCCGCTCACCTGCGGCCGGAGTAGAACCAACCTGCCGTTTAACCTTTTTCTCGCCTCTTCGACCTGAAGTGCGGTGAGGGCGTGGGAGGTTATCCGCTGCGACTGAAACATGACATCGAGGCTTGTCTGCGCTCTCACCTTTTCCATCGGTGCCCCGGCGTCGACCGCGATCACCGCGTTCGCCCCCAGCTCGATCGCCGCGGCGATCGGGATCTTCTCGATGACCCCGCCGTCGATCAAGTACTTTCCCTCGATCCGCACCGGGGGAAAGATCCCGGGAACGGCCGCGCTCGCCGCCACCGCGCGATAGATCGGTCCCTCGCGCAGGACGACCCTCGCCCCGGTGGCCAGATCGGCGGCGACCACGGCGAACGGAACCTGCGTCGCGGCGAAGTCCTTCTTCGCCGTAAACAGCGAAAATAGAGCCAACAAGCGGGACAGGCGCTCCGAGAGACTCGTTTCCTCTTCGAGGTCGACTCCGCGCATGTACTCCACCACCCCGCGCCCGATCGCCCGTCGGATCTCGTGACTGGTGCTCTCTGACACCCCGAGGAGGGAGTTCAGGTTGAGGAGGCTGAGGACGGAATGGAGCTTGCCCAAGTCCATTCCCAACGCTTTCGCCGCTCCGACCGCCGCTCCCATGCTCGTCCCGGTGATGACGTCGATCGGGATCCCGTGCTCCTCCAGTGCCATGATGATCCCAAGGTGAGCGAACCCGCGCGCCCCGCCCCCACCGAGGGCAAGGCCGATCTTGAGTTTCCGTCTCATAAAAAGAAAACCCCCTTCACCCGGATGGTAGCCGGGCGAAGGGGGACAAGGCAAGTTCAGGTTAGTACATCGGCGGCTGCGGCGCGGGTGGGGTCTCTTCCTTCTCCTTGATCTCCGCCACGAGCGCGTCGGTCGTCAGGAGCATCCCCGCGATCGAGACCGCGTTCTGCAGCGCCGAGCGGGTCACCTTCTTCGGATCGATGATCCCGGCCTCGAACATGTCGCGGAACTCGCCGGTGAGGACATCGAACCCAACTCCGGGCTTCTGCTCCTTCACCTTCTCCACGATGATCGCGCCCTCGTACCCGGCGTTGTCCGCCAGCTGGCGCAGCGGGGCCTCGATCGCCTTGCGCAGGATGTTCACCCCGACCTGCTCGTCGCCCTCGAGCTTGAGATCATCGAGCGCCTTGGCCGCGTTGATCAGGGCCGTCCCACCACCGGGGAGGATTCCTTCGTCGACCGCGGCCTTGGTCGCCTCGAGCGCGTCCTCCATTCGGTGCTTCTTCTCGGAGAGCTCGGTCTCGGTCGGCGCTCCGACCTTGATCACCGCCACTCCGCCGGCGAGCTTAGCCTTCCGCTCCTCCAGCTTCTCGCGGTCGTAGTCGGAGTCCGTCGTCTCGATCTGGGCCTCGATCTGCTCGATCCGGCCCTTGATCGCCTCCGGCTTCCCCTTCCCGCCGATGATCGTGGTGTTGTCGTGATCGACCTTTACCCGCTCGGCGCGGCCAAGCATGTCCAGGGTGGTATCCTTGACCTGCATCCCGGCGTCTTCAGCAACGACGGTACCGCCGGTGAGGATCGCGATGTCCTCAAGCATCGCCTTGCGCCGGTCGCCGAATCCCGGCGCCTTCACCGCACAGCTGGTGAGGGTCCCCTTCAGCTTGTTCAGCACGAGGGTGGTCAGCGCCTCACCGGTCACGTCCTTGGCGATCACCAGGAGGGGCTTTCCGGTCTGGGCGACCTTCTCCAACAGCGGCACGAGATCCATCGCGTTCTTCAGCTCGCGGTCGGTGATCAGGATGTACGGATCCTCGAGTGACACCTCCATCTTCTTCGGGTCGGTGACGAAGTAGGGGGAGATGTACTCGCGGTCGAACTGCATCCCCTCCACGACTTCATAGTAGGTATCGATCGTGTCCGAGTCCTCGACGGTGATCACTCCGTCCTCACCGACCGCCTCCATCGCATCGGCGATGATCTTCCCGATCGACTCGTCGTTCGCCGAGATCGTCGCCACCTGCGCGGTCTCTTCCTTGGTCTTGAGGGCGCGGCTCTGCTTGCCGAGCTCCTCAACGATCACCGCCGCTCCCTTCTCCAGCCCGCGCTTCAGCTCCATCGGGTTCGCGCCAGCAGCGACGTTCTTGAACCCCTCCTCGATCATCGCATGGGCGAGGATCGTCGCCGTGGTCGTACCGTCACCGGCGATGTCGTTCGTCTTGGACGCAACCTCCTTGACGAGCTGCGCGCCCATGTTCTCGAACTCGTCCTTGTACTCCTGCTCCTGGGCGATCGTCACCCCGTCATTGGTGATATCAGGGCTGCCGAACTTCTTGTCGATGATCACGTTCCGGCCGCGCGGTCCGAGGGTGATCCGCACCGCATCGGCCAGCTTGTCGATCCCCGCCTTCATCTTACGGCGGGCTTCCTCTCCGAATATGACCTCTTTTGCCATCTGTTACCCCCTTTATTCTTCGATCACTGCGAGTACGTCGGTTGCCTTCACCAGGAGGAGCTTGTCCTCACCCATCTCCACCTCAGTCCCGGCGAAGCTGGAGACGATGATCTCGTCCCCTTCCTTCACTTCGATCTTCTCGTTCGATCCAACGGCGATCACCTTGGCGCGCACGACCTTGTCGCTCTTCGCGCTCTCCGGAAGGACGATCCCCCCCGGGGTCCGCCGCTCTTCTTCCTCGATCTTCTTCGCCAGGATTCTGTTTCCCAACGGCTTGATCTTCATCGTTCAACCTCCTCTATCGGTAATTTTTAGCACTTATGCCCTGGGCTTGCTAATTATTGTAACCCGCGTCTTCTTCCCCGTCAAGAGGGAGAGAGGAAGATTGTGCGCCGCGCACATGAACGGTAAATTCTTCTCATCATGCCCGGAGGAAAGACGCACCTGCGCATCGAGCTCGGTCTCCTCGGTCTCATGAGTGCCGGAGGAGCGGTCCTGTGGTGGCAGGGGACAATCGGAGAAAAAGAGCTGGGGGCGTTCCTCGGCGCCTATCTTTTCTCCAGCCTGTTCCTCAGCCCGGACCTCGATCTGTGGGAGAGCCGGGCGACGCGTCGGTGGTGGATCGGGAGGATCTTATGGTATCCGTATTCCAAGGTATTCCGCCACCGGCGGGCCTCGCATCACCTCATCCTCGGCCCACTCACACGCATCGTCTACCTCGGAGGGCTCGTCCTCCTTGGGGCATGGGGTTGGAGCAGGATCACACATCAGAGATTACTCCTCCCGTCCCTCCGCGCCGAGATCCTGCTCCCCATCATCATCGGACTTTATATCCCCAATCAGGTGCACATCATGACCGATCGAATCTGGTCAAAGTTCCGGGTGCTGCGCCATCGTCACTAGTATAATCATCGATATGAAGGAAGTGTTGATCTATGCCCTCGCCGTTGTTGCGCTGTTGGGAGCGGTGTTCGCCTATCAATTTTACGGGCCTTATTACGAGGTGGGGATCGCCTCCTGGTACGGACCGGGGTTCGATGGTCGTCACACAGCCAACGGAGAGATATACGATATGAACGGAATTTCCGCTGCGCACAAGACTCTCCCGTTCGGCACGATCGTCCAGGTGGTCGATCTGGAGACGGGCAAAAGCGTAATCGTACGGATCAACGATCGCGGTCCATTCATCAAAGGGAGGATCATCGATCTGTCCAAGGGCGCGGCGGAGAAGCTGGGGATCATCGACAAAGGGATCACCAAGGTGGGGTTGCGGATCCTCCGCTGGCCTAAAAAGGAATAACCGCCTGTGCGCGGCCCCGTCGAGAGAGAGCAACGAGCGCTATACGAGTAGCCAGCTCAGGCCAAGTGATCCTCTAACACCCGCAGAGGTCGGCTTACCGCTGCTCCCTTCCGGGCCTGACGGGGTTCACCGACATGCGCCGCAGAGGGCTCGACCCTCAACACCGCTTGCCCGCTGCTTGACCTCACCGCTCTCCCCCTCAGGGGACCCTTCGGCTCCACTGTAGCGGGTTGTGGATGCAGGGGACCGCTAGCCCCCCACCTAGCACAGGCGGACTGGCGGAGGGGGCGGGATTTGAACCCGCGGTACCCTGACGGGTACACCTGTTCTCCAGACAGGTGGCTTCGACCGCTCACCCACCCCTCC
>JAGGSO010000059.1 GCA_021159055.1 Candidatus Bipolaricaulota bacterium
GTCCCGCTCGATCAGGGAGCGGTTCGCCACGATCGTCCCTCCCTTGGCCACCATCGGCTCGAACTTGTCGAGGGAGGGGAGGTTCATCGCGATGAGGTCGGTCGGCTCGTCGACGATCGGGGAGCCGACCGGCTCCTCCGACAGGACGACGGTGCAGTTCGCCGTCCCTCCCCGCATCTCCGGCCCGTATGACGGAAGCCATGTCACCTCGAGGCCGTGATCCATCCCTGCCTGGGCGAGGATCTTCCCGGCGAGGATCACCCCTTGCCCTCCGAATCCCGCGATGATCACCGATCTCTCCATCATTTCCCCCTATCCACCATGTCGCCGAGCGGGAACGCCTTGGTCACGACCTCGGCGACGTGCTTGTTCGCCTCGAGCGGAGACATGTGCCAGTTGGTCGGACAGGTGGTGAGGACCTCGACGAGCGAGTACCCCTTCCCCTCGACCTGGTATCTGATCGCTTTCTTGATCGCCTTCTCCGCGTCCATGATCCGGCGCGTGTCGTACAGCGCCTGGCGGGTGACGTAGACCGGCGCGTCCAGAGTGGCGATCAGCTCGGAGAAGCGGATCGGGTAACCGAAGTACGCCGGATCGCGTCCGTCCGGGGTGGTGGTCGTCCGCTGGCCGACAAGTGTCGTCGGCGCCATCTCCCCACCGGTCATCCCGTAGACCTGGTTGTTCACGAATATCACCGTGATGTTCTCCCCCCGGTTCGCCGCGTGGATCGACTCCGCCGTCCCGATGCTGGCGAAGTCCCCGTCCCCCTGGTAAGAGATGACGACCAGGTTTGGGTTCGCCCGCTTCAGACCTGTGGCCACCGCGCTCGCCCTCCCGTGCGATGCCTGGACCGCGTCGCACTTGTACCATAGATAGGCGAAGACGGCGCAACCGACCGGGGCGATCGTCACCGTCCGCTCGGCGATCTCAAGCTCGTCGATCGCCTGCGCGATGATCCGGGTGAGAATCCCGTGATGGCAGCCGGGGCAGTAGGTGAACCGCGCATCGGTCAGGCTCTTCGGCCGGCCGAATACCTTGACCATGTTCTCCGTGTTAACCGGCATATCTCTTCACCTCGCTCAGGATCTTCTTCGGTGTTGTGACGACCCCGCCCATCTCGCCGTAGAACGGGGTCTTCGCCCGCTCCCCGACCGCCAGCCTGACGTCGTCCCACATCTGTCCCGCGCTCATCTCCACGGTGAGGACCGTGTCGACACGATCGGCGAGCTCTCGCAGCGGTTCATAGGGGAACGGCCACAGCGTGATCGGCCGGAAAAGGCCGAGCTTGATCCCCTCGGCCCGTGCCCGCCGGACGACGGTCTTGGCGATCCGGGCGACCGTCCCATAGGCGGCGATCACGATATCGGCATCGTCGGTCTCGTAGGTCTCGTAGCGGACCTCGTTCTCCTCGATCTTCCTGTATTTCTCCTGCAGCTCGAGGTTCATCCGCTTGAGGATCTCGGGATCGAGGTCGAAGCTCAGGATGATGTTCGGGTCTCTCCCCTTCGCCCCGGTGAGGGCCCATTCCTTCTTCGGCAGGGTCGCAGGATCGACCGGGGCAGGGAGCTCGACTGGCTCCATCATCTGCCCGAGCATCCCGTCGGCGAGGATCATCACCGGGATTCGGTACTTGTCGGCGAGGTCGAACGCGAGCATCGTCAGCTCACCGGCCTCGGGTACGGTCGAGGGGCCGAGGACGATCATGTGATAGTCCCCGTGTCCTCCCCCTTTCGTTGCCTGGAAGTAGTCCCCCTGTGCCGGAGCGATGTCGCCGAGCCCCGGCCCGCCGCGCATGATGTTCACGATCACCGCCGGGAGGTTCGAGCCGGCGATGTAGGAGATCCCCTCCTGCTTCAGGCTGATCCCGGGCGACGATGAGGATGTCATCGCCCGCACCCCGGCCGCAGCGGCCCCGTAGACCATGTTGATCGCCCCGATCTCGCTCTCCGCCTGGACGAACGTCCGGCCGAGCCGGGGCATGTTCCTCGCCATGTGCTCGAGGAGCTCGGCCTGGGGCGTGATCGGGTAGGCGAAGTAGCACTGACAGCCGGCCCGGATCGCCGCCTCGGCGATCACCTCGTTCCCCCGCATCAGTTTCCGCTCTCCCATCTGTCCCCCTTACGCCGCGACCTTCTCGCGGTAGACCTCGATCGCCACGTCCGGGCAGGTCATGGCGCAGAACGCGCATCCGACGCATTTCTCCGGATGCTCCATGTGTACGTAGTTGTAGCCGCTCCGGTTGATCTTCCCGGAGAAGGCGAGGACGTCCTGCGGGCACGCCGCGATGCACAGCCCGCACCCCTTGCACCGCTCCTCATCGATGATTACGGTCCCTTTTGGCATTCCTCCTCCCCTCGTGTCCTTCGATCGTCTCGCTGAGCCGCTTGCCACGGTGCTTGCGCAGGCGGGAAAGCCCCGCCTCGGCCTCTTTCACCCACGCTTTCAGTCGCTCCTCCAGCAACGGCTCCTGTGAGCTTGGAGGGGAGATTGATCGCGGGGCGCACGACTGCAGGACATGGTTCAAGCGGTTGAATTCCTTCTCGAACGGATCAGCCGTTCCCGCCACTCGTGCCGAGACAAAGGCAAGCTCCACCACCCCTTCTCCCGTGGTGACTACCCGGGCAACGATCGTTTCCCCAACAGAAAAAACCGCCCCTTCATGCGGGGCGGGAATCAGCCCGGTCTTCCCCTCAGGGAGAGAGACAAAAGTCCCCTCCGCCGAGATCCGAATCACCTTCCCGGAGACGGTAGCACCGATTTGAATGGCCATTTGGCGTTCCAGGGTTCAGACTACCTTCTGCACGCGCCCTGACTTGATGCAGCGGGTGCACACGTTGATCCACTGCTTCTTTCCATCAACGTAGGCATGCACGCGCTGGATGTTCGGCGCCCGTACCCGGCGGGTCTTACGGTGGGAATGGCTGATCGTGTTCCCCGTCGCCGGGCGTTTCCCACAGATCTCGCATACTCGTGCCATGGTTCACCTCTCTATTTTAGTTCTTATCGCTGGCTCTACATACAACGGCTCGAGGGTGAGAAGCTCATTCTCATCCCCTTTTTCTTCTCCCAAACGGGCGATCCAAACCGACGAGGCTCGGTTCGCCTCTGGCGGGGCGACCTCGACCGCGGGGAGGGAAGAGAGCTCATCCCGCAACGCCTCGGCTCCGCTCCCCACCACCACGATCCCGCGCCGTTCCGCACTCAGGCGGGAGACGATATCATCCCGCGTAACTACTTCCACATCACCGCTTGCTCTCTCCCCGGAGAACCAGCGGGCATAGAACAGGTCGCGCCGGTTAACGATGATGACGCAAACACGGTGTGCCTTTACCCGGGCGCGGTAGGCGAGCGTCCCGTCCACCCCGGTCACTGGGATCCCGCGGGCCTGGCTGAATCCCATCGCGGTGGCGAGGCCTATCCGCAGGCCAGTGAACGAGCCTGGCCCTCGGTTGACGCACACCCGCGCGATCTCGTCCAATCCGATCCCGCACGAATCAGTGAGCCGGTTCACCGCGGGGAGGAGCTCCTCCGAGTGCCGCAATCGTTCCGAAAAGCGCTCTTCTCCGAGCACCATCCCATCACGGATGAGGGCTACCCCACCTTCGGCCTCGGAGGAATCGATCCCCAGCGTTATCATCGCGATTAAATGGTAAGCGGCTTGTCGTTACTTTTCAACCGCTCTGGGTGGATGCGCCGGCTCCTTCAACGAGGCACTACCCCAATAGATGAAGCGGCTAATTGGAAGGAAGTTAGTGGGCCTGCCTGGATTCGAACCAGGGACCTCCCGCTTATCAGGCGAGCGCTCTAACCGACTGAGCTACAGACCCCAAACCACCTTTTATGGTAGCCATCCCGTTGCCGAGTTTCAAGTAGTACAGCTGTCTCATGCAAGATGAGCATGAAGAACCCCGCAACAAGTTACGGGGAGGCGTCGGGGACAAGCACCGCCTCTACGAAAAATAGCGGCTTTCGTAACATCGCACCTTGTGTGCGACGTTGTTTTCGCGGCAACAAAGCTCTACATAAAATCGTCGCATGAGAACCAACTCCGGTTAAATCTTGGGCTCCTCTTTTTACTTGGTAACGATCTCCTGGCGCACCAAGAAACCAATGTTGTCTTACACCGCTCTTGCTGTTATTATGGAGTAACGTTCATTGAATCTGCTACGGTTCCGCATCCGATAAGGAGATGTACATTGAGATGCATCATTGAACTTAGCCCCGTTGATTTAACCTTCAGCCTTCCACTGGCGTACAACTCTCTACTACAAGGATTTATCTATCGTCATCTCGATGCAGCGTTAGCCACCTGGCTTCATGATGAAGGAACCCAGCTTGGCAAGCGGCAATTTCGCTTTTTCACGTTCAGCAAGCTTCTTGGCAAATACAGGATCGAAGGCAACCGGATTGAATTCAGTGGGCCGGTGAAATTTCACATCGGATCGGTACACGAGAAATTCCTTCAATCGCTCGTGGAGCATTTATTGACCGAACCTCAGGTCAAATTAGGCAATATACCCTGCAGGGTCACCAGCATCGAAGTGGAGCCGTTGCCTGCGCTATCAGACTCGATGCGTGTTCGCACTCTATCTCCGATCACAACCTACAGCACACTGAGCATGGGCGATGGTCGGAAAAAGACGTATTACTACAGTCCGTTCGAGGAAGAATGGGAGGAACACCTATTGGCGAACCTGCGCCGGAAGGCGCAAGCGCTCGGATGGGGAGAGGCGAGGCTGACAGGATTAGATGACGCGCACATCCGCCCTGTACGGGTGGACAAACGCAACCTACGGATCATGCGCTATCGTGATACCGTAATCAAAGGCTGGACTGGGGTTTATGAACTGGAGCTACCCGAACCGTTCTTCCTTCTGGCTTACGACGCCGGCCTCGGAGCGAAGAACCCACAGGGGTTTGGGATGGTGAAGGTGCTGGG